>NZ_NFJE01000020.1:0-20404 GCF_002159695.1 Collinsella sp. An271
CTCTGCCGAATACTTGGGCGACGGATGTCCCATCCCATGCCCCCTTTCCCCGTTTACGGCATCATGCCCAAACGGAACTCGATGTGTCAACGGAAACGGGGGAGATTCAACGAGCGCGATCAGCGCCGACAGCCGCTCCCGCGCCGCACCCGGGCCCCGGAACCCCGAGTGCCAGGAGAACCAGTCGAGGTAGAGCTGCGCCCTGCGCGACGAGAGCCCCCTGAACCGGGCGAGGAACCCCTTCATCGCGCCGTGCACCGCGTTGAGGGGGTCGGGCCTCCGCTCCCCGGAGTAGCTCCTCGCCACCTCCATGCCGAGGGCCGCGGCCGCCGACCCGACGGACGACTGCATCTCGCACTCGATCCTCGCCGACAGGGGGGGCCGCCGAGCCGAGCTGGCGCATCGCCTCCCCGCGCCTGTCGCCGCGAGCGAGGCTTGCGTAAGACCTCTCCGCCGGCGCCTTCCCCTTTCTGGCAATCCCGGCCCCCTCTCTCAACCTGCAAATCAAGTCACGAAGAGGCATGAGCCCCGCGATGCGTCTATCCTGTCCTTACCCGAGCAATCGGCTGATACAATGGAAGCGGTCAGATGGGTCCATTGCGATCAGGCACGAGGGGAGGCGCTCAAATTGACGAGGATTATCCCTAATCCCGAGGTAATTGCTTGGGCAATGGAGCGCGTCCGCAAAGAGCCGCGCGATTTCATTGGCATCAGCAAGTGCGCGGAGCAATGGGTTACCGGCGAGAAGGTTCCGACCGTAAAGCAGATGCAGAAGTTGGCGGGGAAAACGCATGTGCCGCTTGCGTACTTCTACGATGACACTGTTCCGAGCATGTCCCTGCAGATACCGGACTATCGCACCACCTATTCCGGCAGTGCGGAAGAGCCGAGCCCCGAGCTCTACGATACCATCAATCTCATGCAGTCCCGACAGGACTGGCTCAGTGCGTATCTGGAAGACTCCGGCAACGAGCCGGTGAGCTTCATGGGAACATGCGCTGGCGATCGAGATGCCAAGAGAGCCGTGTCTATGATTCGCTCCATCCTCTCCCTTGAGGACGGTTGGGCACGTTTCCTAAAGGCGGACGAGACGGTGAGGCTTCTGCGCAGGAAGATTGAATCCACCGGGGTGTACACGTGCGCCGGCAGCTTCTTTCATCATGGCAGCAGACCCTACGACGTGAACGAGTTCCGAGGCTTCGTGCTGGCGGATGATTACGCGCCTATCATCTTCCTCAATACCCAGGACGCAAGATCGGCCCAGCTCTTTACCCTCGTCCATGAGTTCGCGCACCTTCTCTTCAATGAGACGGGCGTAGACGACATGGTCTACGAGATGCCGGAGAAGGAGGATCTGTGCGACTCCGTGGCGGCGGAGGTGCTCGTTCCCGCCTCCCTCGTCTTCACCTTCTTCGATCAGGCGCCGACCGAGGAGGCGGTCGCCTCTCTCAGGAAGGCGACGAAGGCGAGCGAAATTGTCTGCCTGCGTAGAGCGCACGAGCTTGGATGCATAGCCCGTGACGATTTTTTCAGAATCTACGGCGCCTACAAGCGTAGGCTGGAGGATATCGGCTCTGCGAAGCAGAAGCAAACCGATCGAGGGCCTTCCTACTACATCGTTCAGAAGAGCATGTTGGGTGACCTTTTTGCCGACACCGTGTTCGAGGGTGTCAAGTCCGAGTGTCTGCTGTTTTCCGATGCCTACAGGCTCACCGATATGAATGCGAGCAGTTTCAAGAAGTTCTACGCCGAGGGAGGCAGGTACCTGTGACGCCATCATCCGAGGCGTTTCTCCTCGATACGAACGTGTTCATAGAACCCAAGAATACTTGGTACCCGTTTGACGTGGTTCCGGGGTATTGGGACTTTCTGCGGATGGAGCTCGGCAGTAAGCGCGTTCGGAGCATAGTTCCTGTCTATGAGGAACTCCAAGGGCATAAGGATGAGCTATCAGAGTGGGCGAAGGAACTGGGGAGGAATCGCTTCGAAGATTGCGTGGAGAACACAGCCGTCCTCGAACGCTACCTGGCGGTTGCTGCGTATGTTCGCTCGCTAGAAGGCAATGATCAAAGACAGAAGCGCCGCAGCGCTATCGAAGGCTTCCTCCATGAAGGCGTGGCTGACCCATGGCTCGTCGCACATGCAAGTGTTTACGGGGAGACGGTTGTCACCCATGAGGTCTCGCGCGCTTTGCGACCCACTAAGGTCTCGCTCCTCGACGTCTGCGATCACTTTGAGGTGCGGCATATCGAAGTGGTGCCTTTCCTGAGAAAGATGAGCGCTGCATTTGAGCTCAGGAGAACCGCGTGACGGACCCACCGCCGGAGATCCGCTCCCGTCAATCGGAAAGCAACTCGGCCTCGCCCAGGTAGTCCACGAACGAGTCGATGATCTCCGCTGTGCGCGCCTCGATATTCTCCTCGGTGAAGTCGTCGCGCGTCCCTGCCAGCTCGGCGAGCTCGCGGCCCTCAAGTACCAGGGCGAAGTGTCCGCAGCGGCCGACGAGAAGTCTTTCGGTGGCTTGTTGCAGTTCAAGAAGGTTCCTCTCAGAGAAGTGAGGGGCAAGCACATGTTCTTCAGGTAAGAAATCGACCCCATTGGTACCAGAAACCGCGATTCCCGAAGAGTGTGTCTCCTTGACCTGCGAAAACAAGATCGCCAGAACCAGAGCGGGCAATCGAGTGGGATTATTGTTCGGAGCGCGCCTCATAACAACTCCGCCACTGGTGCACTCGGATCGCAGCTGTTGCGCCTAATGGCGTTGAGCAGACCGTAAGAGCACCAAGCTCGTCAAGCTCCTCGGCTCCACTGCGTGAGGAAATATACTTACCTTGAAGGAAGGGCGTTGAATAGAGCACCGAGCGTTCACGGCAGGGCTGTCGGAAGTAACTTGGGCTCGTAGCGGCATTGAAGTATAGAAGGGGGCGGACACATGGGCCTGAGGACATTTATAGAGGATAAGAATCTTTCCACAGAGCAGCTGCACCGTTTCTTCAGGGGCGTAGGACGTAAGTTCGCCGAATTGTCTCTTGAAGAATTCGACGACAATTTCAACGAATTCAAGATGAAGCTTGCGAGGTATGCCGATACCGAGCTTTGCGGCGATGAACGCCTGGAGCTTTATCGTGAGGTGTATGATTTAGTGGTTGTCTTGCGTAGCAAGCAGCTCGAGGGCACCGACCCGACAGGACGACGCCGGATCAGGGCAACTTACGACTTGGAGAAGTCGTTTTTAAACGATGCCGAAATCAATCTGGCCATTCTGAAGGCTCTGCATACACCTATGACACAGGAGCAGATTGCACATGATGTCCTGCGGTGCACCCGGAACGCTATCGGAACCCGCCTCAGCGCGTTGCAGAATGGTTTTCGTCTGGGAGATATGCAGGTCAAAATCGCGCCCCCATGCCATAGACAATATGGGTCAACCGTGCACCCGATATTGCTGCCGCTTAATCTTACCGAGGTATATGCGTTGCTCAGCGTGCTTGGTGAGGCGTGGAGCGGAAGGGACAGTCTGGATCCGCATGCGGTCATCGCACGCGACCTCGCCGAGAAAATATACTTTCAACTCACCGACTACGCGCGTGGAAAGATCGATGCGCGTCTGGAGGAGCGCGGGGCAAAGCCAGAGAAGGGGGAGGCGCCCTGGTATGACTTCGAGACGCATCGTGCTGGCGACAGAAAGAAGATGACAAAGGTCCGCCGTTCGCGTAATTGGATGTATCTCGAAAAAAGCAGGAGGCGCGTTTGCATAACGCTGGCTTGTGGCGATGCCGAAGCAGGGGATGATGAGCATGGCGAGAAGAGTGCGGAAGCACCTAAAGTCTATGGTCGCCTTGCGCTTGGGAAGAACCCTGCCTTCTATCTCAAGGACAAGAGCAAGAACCCTGCATTTTGTTTTGTCGTGGAGCTCGATGACGGTTCCCTCGTTTCGCTCAGCTGGGAGGACGTTGTCGATATCGAGGAGGCTTCTGAATAGGAGTCCTGCTCTGAACCGGACGGCTTGCCGGCGCGTATGCGGGTGGAATCTGGCTGTACCCGCACGCGCGCCGCATGCAATGTCTACTTCAAATGCTCCGCAAGCAGAAGCTCCGGATCCTCGGCGCTGGCATAGCCGGGGAACGCTTCGCTTATGCCGAGGCGCATGGTGCTGAGGTACGCCTCGCTTGGAGCGTTGTGCGGACGCTTATCGGCGCTGGTAAACGTGAGCATGGGGATGCCTGTGCGCGTGCCCAGCTCCACCTCACGGCCATACCACTGGCCACTGCGTCCCTCCTGGTCACGAACCTGTTCATATTGCTCGCGCGTGATGAGGTACGCGCGCGCGTGGGTGAAACCGGGGTTGTCGACGTCAAGAAACGCTACTCCCGCGCCGCCCCATGAGCGGCTTTCGTTGCCGAAATACACATCGTGAAAAAGGGGCATAGAAGCGGTGCAAATCGGGGGCGTAGGGTCACTGCATCCCTCATAGGTCCGACCGTTGTCCTTGCAGGTTCCGCCCGCAAGGTAGCACATAAAGCGCTCGTAGCTCATGCACGACCCGTACGCAACGTACCAAACATGTGTTTTGCGCAGGGCAATCGTACGGGACCACGGTTGCAGCTGCTCGGGCACGCGGGTCGCACTCTCTACTTCGCCGAGGTATTCGTAGGTCCAAGCCTGACATTTGCGGTCGTGCGCGTGGAGCATGCCTTGCATGACGACTTCGACCCCCGCTCGGCGGTACAGCTTGCCGTTATCCTCGAGCTCATCAAGCTTTTCCAGCGTGCGGGCGTCCACCATACGAACCTCACCAAGCGTGCATCCGCCGTCATCACTTGGTTTGATGCCGGGGAACGAGCCAAGGCTGTAGAGGGCGTGTCCGTTCAGGCGCGCAGGGCCTCTGTGCGCACAGCCTTTGAGTATGCTCGCGTTCCGCATCCCTTCCATAAGCGAGCCGTACACAAAGACGGGAATGAGGGCTTCGCGTCCGAAGAGTTCGAGCAGCTCGGCGACGCGGACGGTTATGTCGGTCCCAAACCCCACGATAGTGCGGCATCCCAACAAGCGCTGCTCGTATCCGGAGATAATCGATGCGACCATTGTGCAGAAGTCCGGGCATATGTCGGAGAGGCGGTCGGCGAATTCTGGATAGCCGGCGCTCGCGAAATTGCGGAGATCATCGATCTGTTGGACCTCGCTATCAAATCCGTGGCCCGCAAGTCCGCGCCCGCAGCAGAAGGTGAGCCCGCGCCGCAGCGCGTCGTAGAGGCCGGACTCAGGGCTCGGCGGTTCGTGCATAGCAAGAACGGCACGCATGAGAATCTGGCAGCACGCGTAGCTGGGACGGTAGACAAAATCGACGCGGCAGTCAGAATCCATACGGTAATCGCTGAAGTACGAGAAGCTTCCGTCTTCACGCTGGAAATCTAGGATTTGGTCGAGTGCAGCAGCAAAGTCATCAGAGTCCACGGGCTCGCTATCACGGAAATGGGCGAGCGCGGTGTCCATGCGGTCTATCTGCTCGGTATCGGGGCGGCGGTACATCTTTTCCTGGGGGCCAGCGGAATTGACTTGAATGAAGGGGTCGCGGATGAGCTTGAGTTCCATGGTGAATCCTTTCAGTCTTGGGGTGATAGCCGGCGCGCCTTTGCTGATTATATTTTCTGGCAGATGCGCGTTTGTGGCTGCCAAGCGGTGCTTGGCAATTTGAATAACGAGCAAATGGGTCTCTGTTGGTGACTGTGCGGTGCTTGTCGCCTTCGGTATGTACACCGCATTGCTTACGAGAAGGGGCGTACTGCGAGTAGGGATGCGTCAGGCGAGGGGCGATACTTGCCGTTTGGTCAGCTAGATGCATCAAAGAGATGGAATGCATAGGCTGATATGACATGGTTTTGTTTCTGTTGCGATAGAGGGTAGAAGGATCGCGCACAGCGATTAGTGCTAGGGGCGCTCCAAGTTCCTTCAGAGCTTTTCGGCTGGACGGTGGCTGGGCGGGTACTTGTTTTTAGCAATTGAGATTTTGCGCTTCGCGGGGTGGGGACGAGGGTTGTTAAGCTGATCCTGCCGTGGTGGCGCCGCTATTCGTTGGACGTCTTGCGAGGGCGACAGACCTGCGGGAGGGGGCATTCCCGGACCCATCGCGCGCATCTTGCCCGCTTACGCAGGATTTATATGGGAGCTCCTGGGGCGCAAGGATGCGCGCCTGCTGTGCTCCAGCACTTCCGATGCGGTCGCAAGTTGCGGCGAGGGGCATGGAGCTCCTCCCGCCCAGGGAAGCGCCGTTTTACTGGCCAATACGGCGTGCGGCCTTCCGGGGGCGCGCCTTTCGCGCCTCGACCGCGTGACGGGCTGATCTCGAGGCTCCGTATACGCGGTGGGAAGACCGCGCCTCGCCTACAGCAGAATGGAAATTTCTAGCCACTTTCGCTGGGAGGGGGACGGTGCCGTTGGTCGGCGCTTGCCCAGCAGGTTACCCGCTAACGGTACCCAGAACTGCGAGAGAGGGCTTCAAAATGGACCCTCTCTCGCAGTTCTGGGTACCGTTGGCGGGTGTTCAACACTGCGGCGCATCACGGGCGGGAGGGAGTCCGTGATGCGCCGCCTTTCCTCAAACTCGGTATAACGCGCTCAGCAGATCGTGCAGAGCGGTCGAGCTCGACGATTTCCAAGCATTGCTGATTCCGGCTGTCTGTTCAAAGGGCGGTTCATAGGCCATATATCCTCCTTTTACCGCCATTATTTAACCGCCACTGGCGGTAAAGATGGCTCCGAGCAGCCGTCCCTGGTAGTGCGGAGCTGGCGCCCGTGATGCAATGTGCCGCGCATCATCGGGCGGGCTCGTCATGAGATGGAAACATAGCGCGTGTACACTAGCACCCTATGGCTTCGCCCATGACCTGCATAACGGGACCTGCCGAGGGGAAATACATGTTCGATTCCATCATGTCCGTACTCGCCACGCTGAACAACAATGTGCTGTGGGGCATTCCCATGGTCGTGCTGATGATCGGAACGGGCGTGTTCCTGCTCGTCGTCACCAAGGGCGTCGTCTTCACGCGCTTCAACGTCGTGATGCGCTACACCACCAAGACGCTTTTCCATCGTCCCAACAAGGACGAGCTGGAACACGGCGCCATCTCGCCGTTCCAGGCGGTGTGCACCGCGCTTGCGGCGACGCTCGGCACGGGCAACATCGTGGGCGTGGCGCTCGCGGTGGCGACGGGCGGCCCGGGGGCGATCTTCTGGCTGTGGCTGAGCGCGCTTGCGGGCATGGTCATCAAGTACTGCGAGGTCACGCTTTCGGTTGCCTACCGGACTCGCAACGAGCGCGGCGAGATCGTTGGCGGTCCCATGTACTACATCTCCCGAGGCCTGGGAACCGGCTGGCTCGCGGTGCTCTTCGCCATCTTCGGCTTCCTGGCGTCGTTCGGAATCGGGGCGAGCGTGCAGGCGAACTCGCTCGCCGGCAGCGTGAACGCGACGTTCGGCATCCCGCTGCCCGTCATCGGCGCCGTCGTGGCGGTGCTCGCCGGACTCGTCCTCATCGGCGGCATCAAGCGCATCTCGCATATCACCGAGGTGCTGGTGCCCTTCGCCGCCGTGTTCTACCTCATCGCGGCATTCGTGGTGCTCGTCATCAACGCGGCCGAGATCCCGGCGGCCATCGGCATGATCTTCCGCGACGCCTTCACCGGCACGGCGGCCACGGGCGGCTTCGTGGGCGCTACGGTCATGTACGCCTGCCGTGTCGGCATGTCGCGCGGCGTGTTCACCCACGAGGCGGGCATGGGCTCGGCGCCCATCGCGCACGCCTCCGCCGACACCGACCACCCTGCGCGCCAGGGCCTGTGGGGCACGTTCGAGGTGTTTTTCGACAGCATCGTCATGTGCACCATCACCGGGCTTGTGATCCTCACCTCGGGGCTCTGGTGCGCCGACCCCATGATGTCCGAGGGCGCCATGAGCTCCGCGGCTTTCGGACAGAGCATCCCGGGCGGTCAGTACGTGGTGACGGTGGGGCTGATGCTTTTCGCCTTCGCGACGCTCATCGCGTGGTACTACTACGGCGAGAAGTGCGTGGAGTACCTGCTCCGCGGACGTCGGGGCGGTCGCGTGGCGATCCGCATCTACCAGGTCGCCTATGTGGCCATGGTGTTCGCGGGCTGCGTGGCGAACCTCGATGCCGTGTGGGAGTTCGCCGATTGCTTCAACGGCCTGATGGCGATTCCGAACCTGATCGCGCTCATCGCGCTTTCGCCCGTGATCAAGCGCCTCTCGCAGGATTTCTTCCGCGATCCCGACCTCCGTCGTCCGCGCAACGAAGACTACAGCGATCTGCTGACGTTCCGCGACAAGTAGCGCGGGTGCGCCGGGTGCGGCGCCCCTCGCGTATTCCTGAAGAAAGGGCAGGGGGTCAATGACACAAAGCGTGCCAAGCGGCCCGCTTTGTGTCATTGACCCCCCCATCGCTCACCATGCTCGGTAAGCGCGGAGGGCGACTGCGAGGCTCCCAGCCAGAGCGCCTTGCATGACGCATACCGTTATCCTGCCTGCTCAAAGCCCCTTCCATATCCTGGTCAACAGGGTAGCCTTGTTCTTGAAAGTCGAAGGGGGGCAAAGCTTCATGTCAGACAGGTTCGAGCGATTCGAGAATCTTCCCGAGGACCGCAGGCGCGCCGTCGTTGACGCCGCCGCCGAGGTGTTCGGTGACGAGGATTACGCCCGCGCGTCCACGGCGGACATCGCCAGGCGCGCAGGCGTGTCGAAAAGCCAGATCTTCTTCTACTTCAGAAACAAGCGCGATCTCTATCTCTACGTGCTCACGGCGCTCACGAGGCGCGTTGCGGACGCGGTGGTCGACGATCGCTGGTACGAGATCGACGATTTCTTCGAGATTATGCGCTACGCCGCGACGCGGAAGGCCGGGCTCGTGGGTTCGAGCCCGCGCATCATGGACTTTTTTGTCCGCGCGTTCTACCTCGGCCATCGCGACATATCGGGGGTGCTCGACGCGTTCATGACGGATGCGGTGCCCGCTATGGTGCAGACGTATCTGGGCCACGTGCGCTGGGAGCGCTTCCGAGAGGACGTCGACCCCATGCGCGCGGCGCGCATGCTCGTGTGGTGCGGCGACGGCTACCTGCACGAACAGCTGCGCGGCGGAGGCGAGTTTGACTTGGAGGCGATGCTTTCCGAGTTTCTCGTCTGGCTCGATTGGCTGAAACGGGCCACGTACAAGGAGGAATACCTATGACAGCGAACGGCACGACGCCCGCGATCAGCGTGCGCGGGCTCACGAAGGATTACGGCCGCGGCCGCGGCGTCTTCGACGTCAGCCTCGAGGTGGCGGCGGGCGAGGTGCTCGGCTTTCTCGGCCCCAACGGGGCGGGGAAGACGGTCACGATGCGCCATCTCATGGGGTTCGTCAGGCCGCAAAAGGGGACGGCCGAGGTCCTCGGGTACGACTGCTTCCGAGAACGGCCGTCGGTGCAGGCGCATCTAGGCTACCTTCCAGGAGAAAACTCGTGCATGCGGGAGATGACCGCGCAGTCCTTCCTCGACCTCATGGCGGGAATGCGGGGCATGCGCGACCGTTCCCGGATGCTGGAGCTCGCCGATATCTTTGGGCTGGATCTCCGTGCGCGGATCGGCGGGATGTCCAAGGGAAATCGGCAGAAGGTGGCCATCGTGGCGGCGTTCATGGCCCGTCCGGACGTGCTTCTCCTCGACGAGCCCACGAGCGGTCTCGACCCGCTCATGCAGGAGCGCTTCCTTGATCTTGTGGAACAGGAACGCGCGCGGGGTGCCGCCATCCTGCTCTCCTCGCACATCTTCGAGGAGGTCGGGCGGGCGTGCGACCGGGTTGCGTTCATCCGTGCGGGGCGCGTGGCCATGACCTGCACCATGGACGAGGTGCGCTCGATGCGGGGCCGCGGCTACACGGTCGAGTTCTCGAGCGCGCGGGAGCGTTCGCGCTGGCAACTCGCTCACGGGGATGGTCCCGCGGAAGGGGAGGTCCGCAGCGTCGAGATCCGCGACGTGCGCGACGTGAACGCGCTCATCCGCGAGCTCTCCTCATACGACGTGGCCGCGATCACGTCCCGCGAGCAGACGCTCGAGGAGCTGTTCTTGCACCTGTACGAGGGCGGCGAGCCCTCACGGCACAACTAGGGGGTTTCGATGATCCTTCCTCTGTTCAAACACGAGCTCCGCTCCTGCTTGCTCCCGACCTCCATCATCGCCGCGGTGGTCGTCCTCTACGCCGTCGTCATCATCGGTATGTACGATCCTGAGCTCGGGGAGTCGCTCGCCCTTATGCGCGACGCCATGCCCGAGCTCTTCGCGGCCTTCGGCATGGCCGACCAGGGGACGACGCTGTTGGAGTTTGTCGTCAACTACCTGTACGGCTTTTTGCTTGTGGTGCTTCCCCTCGTTCTTGTGGCGGTCCTCGTCAGCCGGCTCGTGGTCCGACACATCGAGCGCGGCAGCATCTCTTACCTCCTCGCGCAGCCCGTGAGCCGCACGAGGCTCATGCTCTCGCAAGCGGGCGTCCTTGCTCTCTGCCTCGCTCTCCTCATGGCGGTGCTGACCGCGTCCGAGCTGGCCTGCGCCCACGCCATGTTTCCCGGCGAGATCGGTGCCGCCGATCTCGTTGCCGTCAACGTGGCGACGCTGTGCCTGTGGGTGTTTCTCTCGGGCGCATGCTGGGCGGGCGCCTGCGCCCTGCCGGGTGTCACGGCTGCGCGATGGGCGGGCGTCGCCGTGTGCTCGCTGTTCGTCCTCGTGCAGATGCTCTCAGGGGTAGGGGACGAGCTCTCATGGCTCGGCGACATCACGCCCCTTGCGCTTCTCGACCCTCTTGGGGTGGCCTTCGGTGAGGCCGGGGCCGTTGCGGGCGCGGTCGTGCTTGCCATATCGGGGGTCGTGCTTTTCGCGTTGGGGATAGCCGCGTTTGCGCGCCGCGACCTGAGCGTGTAGAGGGCGTGCCGCCATCTTCCTGCCATGTCGGTTTTGCGTGCGGAAAAGTCGCTCTCTGTTGGTGGCTTCGGCGCCCCTTCGGCTGGGATAATCCTTTTGGCAAACGATGAAGTCAAGCCGCATCGCGCGCTCCAAGGTGGTCGCGCGGCACGCGGAGAGGAGAAAACCACATGGTGCTCGGCAACAGTCTGTTTCATGCTCGAAAGAAGGCCGGCTTAACACAGGAGGAGGTGGCCGAGCGTCTGGGCGTGTCCCGTCAGACGATCGGGAAATGGGAGGCCGACGAGACGCTGCCCGATATTCGTCAGTCCAAGCGCCTGGCCACGCTCTACGGCGTGACGCTCGACGAGCTCATCGAGTTCGATCTCGACGTGAGCCAGGTTGAGGAGGCCATCGAGCGCTCGAGCGAGGTGCTTGAGGAAAAGATCGACTGGACGAGTGCCTGGGCGAAGAAGTACCCCATCCTTGCCAAGTACCAAGGTGAGGTCAACATCCCTCTGTACGCGCGCCGCATCCGCCAGATGCTCGACGAGCTCAAGGCGGAACACGGCTACAGCGAGCTCGATGCCATGCTCGCCTTGAAGGATATTCTCTATGGGGTCTGGAAGCAGGCCAAGGCGGCAGGGGAGAAGTAGGCCCCGCCTTCGCGCTTCGGCGGCGAGCGTCGCCGCCTTTCCGTAGTGGTAGGCTTCTCTATTATCCTATGTAAATGCGCAATCTCAGCACGTTTTATCCTCGGAATGCATCTGCTGCTGACGAGATGCTCATTCGCTATTGGGTGAAATTTCGGTATAATTCAACCATAATTAGGAGGTAATTATGGCGACTTGCGTACCGATTAGTGAACTTAAGGACAGTGCGGCGTTTGCTGAGAAGGTGGCACGAGCGGGCGAGCCGGTCATCGTGACGAAAAACGGCTATGAGAAATTCGTCGTCATTGATGCTGACTTGTTTCGCGAGTATCGCCGAGAAACACCTGAAGAGCATCTGGAGCGTTTACTTCAAGAGGCAGATCGCGACATACGTGCCGGTCGCGTTTCCGATATGCGCGAGGGCTTGAGCGAGATTCGAGCCAAATATGGCTTGTGATGTTCTATGGACCGAGCGAGCTCAGCAGGACGTTGATGACATCATCGGCTATATCGCGGTCAAGCTGGCGAGTCCCCACGCTGCGCGCGAACACCTGATTGCGTTTGAGGATGCTGTAGATCGCATCTCGAATAACCCTGAACTGTACGCTATTTCTCGACAGCCGTCGTGCACTGCGCGCGGTCTACGTGCATGTTTTGTGAGACGGTATGTCCTGCTCTATTCCTACAATGATAAAGACACCGTTCTTGTATATCGCGTGTTTTCTACCCTGCAAGACTACGGGTCGATTGTCGAGCGCTGCGACCATGGGCATGGCTCCGCGCTTTGACAGAGGTTTTGGAGGTTACCGCCTGCTTTGAATTGCCCCGCGACGCGGTTTTCGTCCAAGAACTATGGCGCTCAGCTGGAATGCACCATATGCGACGTGCTCGTTTGACGTGACTACGGTGTTTCCGTCGGTGCTTTGCGAGCAGGTGAAGTCGACTTCGTGGCGAGTGGACACGCGGACAAGCTGCACTTAACGCAGGCGTACGAGTGCCACTCCAGTAAAAAGCGGACCGTTTGGCACGCTAAAGGGGGTCAATAAAAGCTCCTAGCGCGCCAAACGGTCCGCTTTGTGTCGCAGCCCTCCGTCGCATGTCATTCCCGGCGCAACGTCTCGCCCTCGTCGAGCGATGGGGCGGCGAGGGCGGAGATGGCGCGTCCAAGGCATGCGAATCGCTCCGGGTCGAGCCGGTAATGGGACCAGCGCCCCTCTTTGCGCTGGGAGACCAGGTCCGCCTCGACGAGAATCTTCATATGATGCGAGAGCGTGCTTTGGCTTACGGCGAGATGATCGAGAAGCTTGCAGGCGCACAGCTCCCCCTCCCGCGAGAGGGCGGCGACGATTTCAAGGCGGGTCTCGTCCGCGAGCGCGCGCAGGACCGCCACGCTGGGCGTCCGGGGTGCGAGCTCACCGGCTCTCAGGCGCTGCGCAAGGTCGTCGACCCGTTCCTGAATGGCGAGCATGCACGCCTCCATCGCCGCGTCCCCCTTTCCCGTCGGGTCATCGAGTCCCCAGTCCTCTCGATGTTTGCACGGCAGGGTGGGGCAGCTGACGCCGCAACCCATGGTCACCACGATATCGACTGCGGGGATTTCGCCCAGCGCCTTGCTGCGAAGGCCTGTGGTGTCGACGTCGCGTGCGGCGAGCAGGCGCAACGCATCGGGATTTGGGGTGTCCTCGGGATCGGTTCCCGCCGAGAACGGCTCGATGATGTCCGAAGCGCGCAGACGCGCGAGCGCCTCGGCTATCTGGCTTCGGCATGCGTTGTGCGTGCAGACGAACGCGACGCGGGTTCTAGCTGTCATGGTGCGCTCCTCCAAGACGGTTGGCTCAGCCAGATTGTATCCTATACATTGACGGATATCGATCTGACAGATATATTGATAAATATCGATATGAAGACGAGAGGGGCTGATCATGGAGCATAACGGGACGTCGTGGGTGAAGGAGATCTGCCTGCGCAGCACGTCGACATGTCCTGCCGATCTGTTGGAGGAGCTGATGGCGGTGCCGGAGTGTCCCACCTTCGGCCCCGTCCACCACTATCTTGCTGGTGCGGCGCTGCTCGCCTGCGCCAAGCGCGCGGGAGCGGACGGAAACCTCGAGGCCCAGCTCGACGAGCTGGAGGAGCGCTCCTCGGGTGTGCCGGGAGGGGCCTGCGCGCGCTGGGGTGTGTGCGGCGCGGCCGCCTCATGCGGCATGGCGCTCGCGATCGCGCAGGAAAACGCGCCGCTCAAGGAGGCGGGATGGAGCGAGACCCAGCTCATGGTGGCAGATCTGCTCGAGAAGATCGCGCGTGCGGGGGCGCCGCGTTGCTGCAAGCGCGACTCCCGCATCGCGGTGCGCGAGGCGACGCCGTGGTTCTCGCGTGCGCTCGGCGTCGAGCTGGGGCTGCCCGCGTCGCGCCCCGTCTGCACGGTCTCGAGCAACAACACCGTCTGTATCGGGAGCTCCTGCCCGTATTTCGGCTAAGCGCTCCGCAGGGGCATCGACCAATCTATTCTGTGCCCAGACGGCTGGTGCTTTTTGGACGGGACCATTTCTGCTCATCGTGGGAGCGAAAACGGCCCCGTTTCGGGATTATCCGTCCGTCCGAAACCTGACCGATTGGGGCGCTCGTTCCGCCTCGCGTATGTTAAAGTAAGCTAACTTTATAAGCGCCGAATCCGGGAGACCGCCATGACGTCCGCAATTCCGCTCCTCGCAATCGGCCTCGTCGGCTCGCTCGTGATGTTCGCCGGCGACATGCTGCTGTACTTCACGCCCGGCGCCTACGACATGGATGGCACCTTGAGACCCTATGCGAGAATCATGCGCGACCTGCCCGAGGGGCGCGTGCGGCTGGGCGGCATGCTCGGGCCGGTCGCCTCCTTTTTCTATGTCGTCGGGTTCGCAGGGCTGCCGATGCTCGCGACAGGCGGGTTCTCTTGGCTGACCTGTGTGGTTGCCGCCCTGCTCGCTTTCGCGCTCATCTGTGGCGGCGCCTACCACGCCCAGTATCCGTATCTCGCCATTGCCGCGCGTACGGGGGATGACGGACTTGTCGATCGGGTAGCCGGCAACATCATGGCGCTCCAGCGTCTGGCCACCATCCCGATGTACGCGGCATTCGTGCTCCTCGGCATGCTCGTCGTGCTTGGCCAGACGCAGCTTCCGCCGTGGATGGTCGTGACCACGCCCCTTGTGACGTCGTTTCTCGGTTTCGCGTGGCTGCGTGTGCCCCAGCCGGCCCGCTGCGTACTGTTCGGCGGTTGGAGCAACCTCGTGTTCACGATCATGTTCGCGGCGATGATCGCCTTCGTCCTGCTGTAGGAGGGGGCGGTGCGCATGGAGTGCTTCGATGTCGGGCAAGACGGCTTTCACGGGTTCCTGCATACGCCTGCAGCAGATAGCGATCGTGCCACCCGCTTCGCCGGCAAGGCGCTCATCGTTATGGGCGGCAGCGAGGGCAACGAGAACATCCCGCGCGACCTCGGGGCGCGCTTCGCACATGAAGGCGTGACGGCGCTAGGGCTCTGCTATTGGAACGCGCCCGGTCTGCCGCGCGAACTCGTGGAGGTTCCCGTAGAAAGCGTCGAGCGCGCCGCGGGGCTCTTGCGGTCGCGGGGCTTCGAGAGGATCGGCGTCTACGGCATCTCCAAGGGCGGGGAGCTGGCGCTGCTCGCCGCCTCGCTTATGCCCGATATCTCATGCGCGGTGGCGCTCTCTCCGCTCGACCACGTGATGCCGGGTATCACGGGCAGCGGCAGTCTGCTGTCGAAAGGCGTGGCCGCGCGCTCAAGCTGGACGTGGCGCGATGAGCCGCTGCCCTGCGTCCCCGGCGGGATGCGTCTGCCCTACGCGAGCATCGTCCTACGGTCGCTTCGCGGGCGTCAGCTCGACATGCGCTTTGTGTACGAGCGGATGCTCGGCGGCGCGACGGAGCAATCCGCCATCAAGGTCGAGCTGATCCGCGGTCCCGTGCTGCTGGTGAGTCCTGCGCGCGACTCCATGTGGCCGAGCGACGAGGCGTGCCGTCGCATCGAGCTTCGCCTTCGCGCCCACAGCCATCCCTGGGAAGTCGAGCGCCTTTCCTATGGGCATGCGAGCCATATCATCGTGCCCATGGACACCGGCATGCTCAAGCTGTTTCGAGAGGAGCGGCAGTTTCCCCGGGAGTGCGCAGCCAGCCGCGAAGCTGCGTTTGGCTGCGTCCTCGATTTCCTGGAGCGGTGGCGGTGATTCGGCCCGCATCATAATGGGTCATTTGGGGACGTGCTTGTTTCAACCCATCGTCGTGCAAGCGACCACGTCCCAAAACGTGCTGCGCGTTGTTTCGGAGTCCCTGCTTACCCATCGAGTGCCTGGGCGCCCCCGACGTTCACCGCCTGCAGGCGCGCAAGCTCCTTGAACTGCTGGGGCGACACACCGTGCGCCCGTGCGAACGCCGCCGCGAAGCTCGTGGGGGAGCGATAGCCCGCAAGCTCCGCCGCCTCCCTGACCGTGCGCCCCGACGTGAGCAGCGACCGCGCCTCCCGCAGGCGCATCTCGGTGAGGTACGCGCCCCATGAGCGCCCGGTCGTCCGCCGAAAGAGACGCTTGAACTTGGTGAGGCCCATTCCCGCGACGGTTGCGGCCTCCTGCTGGCTCGCGCCGTCGCGCCACCGCGCGTGCGCGAGCTCGATGGCGGCGAGGATGCCTGCCCGGTCGCCTTGGTCTTTCGGCAGGGCCGCAGCCGTCGTTCCGACGAGCGCGCCGAGCAGCATCTTGGCGGCGCCCTCGTAGACGAGAGAGGCGCCGGGTGCCATCGGATCGGTACGGGCTATCTCGCCGAGCGCGGAGAGGACTCCCGGAGCCCAGCCCACGCTGCGGTGCATCTCAGCGAGAAGCGATGATATCTCGTCGATGGAGTCTCGGCCGAGCTCGGCGAACGCGTCGCGAAGGGCGTCCTCGAAGTACTCCACCTCCGTATAGGAAAAATGAGATCCCGCCAAAACGGGGGAGGTGACCCATCCCTCGCGCGTCTCGATGTAGGCGATCGCGGCGGCCTCCGTCGAGGCTTCGCGGTCATAAGGGCGCGCCATCGGGCCGCGCACGGTGAGATAGCGGCGCGTGTCGATGGCGAACAGCGTGTCCTGGAACATGGTGAAATCGCAGGTGACCACTGTGAAGTCCCCACAGGTCCAAGCGCGGTACCAGCCGTCTGCCCGAACCCCGTCGCCCAAAAAGAGCGTGCCGGCCCCCTCATCTTGCTTTGCGGGTAGCATCCCCATGCGCTCGAGCTCTGCCGCCTGGAAGAGCTCCGGCTCTCCGTCCGGTCGCTCGGCTCTCGCGTCGGTCGTTTTCCCCATGGCCGTCTCCCCGTTCAATGCATCAGTTCAGAATGACTGTAAGTCTAATCTAACTTGTTGCGTCTGTACGGGGACTTCGTCCAGTCGCGACGGAAAGGGGGCCAGATGGCACATCGGAAGGAGGATGCGGGCAAGGAGACATCCTGGGTCGCCCGCGTCATCGGGTTCACGGGAGGCGGGAGGTGGCTCATCTACCTCTCCATGGTGCTTTCGGCGCTCTCCTCCCTCTGCTCGTTCGTGCCGTTCATCGTGGTGTACCTCGTGGTTGCGGATGTCGTTGCGATCTACCCCGATTTCGCGGCGCTGGACGCGGCACGTATGGCCGGTTTCGGCTGGATGGCGATCGCGGGCGTGGTGGGGAACATCGGGTTCTACCTCGCCGCCCTGCTCTGCGCGCATTCCGCCGCTTTCGATGCCGAGTACAACCTCAAGCTGCAGATGGCCGAGCATCTGGCGCGCATTCCGTTGGGGCGGCTCGAGGCGCTTGGCAGCGGGCGCGTGGGCAAGGTCATGGACGAGAGCGTGGGCGCCATAGAGGGCTTCTTGGCCCATTCGCTGCCGGACACGGTGGCGGCGTTCACGGCGCCTGCGGCCATCGCGGTGCTGCTATTCGTCTTCGACTGGCGCTTCGGCCTTGCCGCCGTGGCGTGCGTGGTGGCGGCTTTCGGCGTGGAGGCCGCCGGCTTCTCCAACAAAGCGGTCACGGAGAAGATGCGGCGCCACCTGGTCAACCAGGAGCACATGACCAACGCCACGGTGGAGTACGTGCGCGGCATGCCCGTGGTCAAGACGTTCGGTCAGACGGCGGAGTCGTTCGGGCGCCTTTCCGCCGCGGTGCGCGCCTATACGGACCTGGCGCTCGACGTGGCGCTGTTCTGGCAAAGCCTCATGCCCGCCTTCACGGCCATCATCAACAACGCCTACCTGTTCATCCTGCCGGTGGGCATCATCCTCGGTGCGGGACTCGCGGGCTCCGACTTTCGCGCCTTCGCGCTCGACTTCATCTTCTACCTGCTGTTCGTGCCCTCCATCGCGGGCGCGCTCAACAAGATGATGTACATCTCCGAGGACAGCATGATCATCGGCGCGCAGCTCGCGCGCATCGACGAGCTGCTCGGCATCGATCCGCTTCCCGCGCCGCGTCCCGAGGCGGTGCGCGCGCCCGAGCGTTTCGACGTGGAGCTCGATTGCGTGTCGTTCGCATATGGCTCCGGTGGCGAGGAGGGCGAGGGCGACGGCGCGCTCGCGCTCGACCGGGTGAGCCTTGCCGTGCCCGAGGGCACGACGCTCGCCATCGTAGGGCCGTCCGGCGCGGGCAAATCGACCGTGGCGAGCCTCGTGGCGCGCTTTTGGGACGTGGACGCCGGAGCGGTGCGCATCGGCGGCGTCGATGTGCGCGACATGGATCCCGACGACCTCATGGGCTGCGTGAGTATGGTGTTCCAGGGCGTGCACCTCTTTCGGACGAGCATGTTCGAGAACATCCGCATGGCTCGCCCCGACGCCACGCGCGAGGAGGTGGTCGAGGCTGCGCGCGCCGCGCAGGCGGACGGCTTCATCCGCGCGCTGCCCCAAGGCTACGACACGGTGTACGGCAGCGCGGGCGTGCATCTCTCCGGCGGAGAGGCGCAGCGCGTCTCCATCGCCCGCGCGATCCTGGCGGACCGTCCCATCGTGGTGCTCGACGAGGCGACAGCCTTCTCGGATCCCGAGAACGAGCATCTCATCCAACGCGCTTTCGAACGGCTCATGGCGGGCAAGACGGTCATCATGATCGCGCACCGGCTCTCCACCGTGGTGGGGGCCGACCAGATCGCCGTGATCGACGGCGGGTGCGTGGTGGAGCGCGGCTGCCATGGGGAGCTGCTCGCCGCGGGCGGCGCCTATGCGCGCATGTGGGAGCGCTACACGCAGGCCCTCTCGTGGGGTATCGGCTCGGATGTCAAGTCGGAGGGTCTGGACGCGCCGTGCGTTTCGGCCGACAAGGAGGTGGTCTAGATGATGGATGCGAACGGAAAGCCGCGGGTGCAGCGCGCGCTCGCGCTCACCGACGAGGGATACCGCAGCCTCAAGGGAGCCGTCGCGGCATGCACGCTCACCAACCTGGTGCTCATGGTGCCGTTTACCATCACGGTGATGGTTTTCGGCACGGTGCTCATGCGCCTCACGGGGCAGGATGTGGATTGGCAGGCGCTCTGGGGACTTTTCGCGGCGGGTGTCGTGGGGCTCGTCGCGGTCTTCCTTTGCGCGCGCAACGACTACCGACGCACCTATGTGACGGCCTACCGCGAAACGGAGGCCACGCGTATGGGCTTGGCCGAGCATCTGCGCCGATTGCCCATGTCCTTCTTCAACCAGCGTGACCTCTCGGAGCTCACCGAGAACCTTATGGGCGACGTGTCGAGCCGCGAGTCGCTCATGTCGAGCACGGTCCCGCAGCTCGTTGCAAGCTGCGTCTCCACGGCGGTCGTCTGCGTGATGCTCGCGTTCTTCGAGTGGCGGCTCGCGCTCGGCGTGTTCGCGACCCTGCCGGCGGCGCTTCTCATCGTGCTCGCCGCGCGCGGACGCGAGCGCAGGCTTTTCGAGCGGCAGACCGAGGCACGTCTTGCGGCCTCCGCGCAGCTCATGGATTACGTCGAGGGCATGCGCGACATCCGCGCGTGCCGGCAGGTGGGGGCGCAGTCGACGCCTATGCGCGCGGCGCTTCGGGCCCTGCGGGACATCGCGATGAAGGTGGAGCTCGCGGTGGACGTATGCGTCTCTGCTGCGACCACGGTGCTCCAGGCGGGCGTGGGCATCACGGTTTTCTCGGGCTGCGCGCTCCTTGCGGGCGGTGAGGTCGACTTCCTCACGCTGCTCATGTTCCTGCTCATCGCCTCACGCGTGTACGGACCCATCACGTCGATCCTCTCGCAGCTGCCGAATCTTTTGCAGCTGTCCGGGCGCACGGCGCGCCTGCGGGCGCTCGCCGACGAGCCGGTCGCTTCGGGAGCGGGCGATGCGTCGGGCTTGGGCGTAAAGCCCATTGACCTGCGCGACGTGCGCTTTTCGTATGCCGGCGGCGACGATGAGGTCCTGCGCGGCATCTCCTTCCGCATGGAGCCCGGCACGGTGACCGCGCTCGTCGGCCCTTCCGGTTCGGGCAAGTCGACGGTCGCCAAGCTCGTCGCACGGTTCTACGCTCCCTCGTCCGGCTCGATACGCGCGGGCGGGGTGGACCTGGCGGGGTTGGACGAGGAGTCGTGGCTGCGCAACGTATCCGTGGTCTTCCAGGACGTGACGCTATTCGACGACACGGTGATGGAGAACATCCGCATGGGCCGCGCCGGCGCCACGGACGAGGAGGTGCGCGCGGCGGCGCGGGCTGAATCTACCCCGATTCCGTTTACACCCTTACGCCGCCATCGGGTGGCGGTCCTCCTCGGGCCAGTTGGCCCGCTCGAACTCCTCGGGGCTGAGGTACCCCAGCGCC
>NZ_NFJE01000021.1:0-19354 GCF_002159695.1 Collinsella sp. An271
GAAGGAGAAAGACGTATGACAGCTTGCGTCAACAGGAAGCACACTAAGAAGGTGGCAGCCGTCGTGACCGCGTCCCTGGTGGGCGCGCTCTCCCTGGGCGCCGCCCCCGCGGCCGCCATGGCGGACACCGCCGACACGGGCATCGATCTGCAGTCGAACGCGTCCGCGCAGGAAATCTGGGATGCCTCCACGTTCAAGTGGAACACAGAGGCCAATGAGTATGGCTCCTACACCGTGGAGCCGGGCGACATCTTCGCCCTGGAGTCCGTCACCGACGTATACGGCAACGCAGTTTCCTCCAGCGACTACATGGTCATCTACTTCGACAACGCCGGCAACATCGTCAGGAAGGCAGATGCCGTTAACGGCCAGAAGGGCGGTATGCCGAAAAACGGAGGCAGCTACATCGCTGCAATCGTGAAACTTGACGGTAAGACCCTCAAGGTCAAGAATGTCAGCAGCACTGCCGACATTTCGACCTTCGTCTGGCATAAGCAGAGCTTCTCCGTTGCCCCCGTCTCCAAGACTCTCGACGGAGCGTTCGCCTACGAGGTCAATTCCACCGATGCGAGTGACACCTCCGACACCGCTTTCACGTATAACGGCAGCACGATCAACGTTGCCTTCGCGAACTCCGACGGCGATGTGCTCAGCTCTAGCGACTGTGATATCCAGTGGCTGACCACCATCCCCACAACGGGTATCGTCGACGCGGGCACCTACACCGCGCTCTTGACCGGCAAGGGTGCCTACGCGAACAGCCAGGCGACCGTCAGCTTCACGGTCAATAAGCTCGATCTCTCCAAGGCGAGCATCGTTATCGAGACTGTGAACACCTCTACCGGCCTCCCCTTCTCCAGCTCGAACATCCTGAGTAACTCTAAGGTCCTTGTCGACGGCGCTCCTGTTGCAAGTGGGCTCCTTCAGGCCAAGCTCGTATCCTATACGGACACCACCGGTGCCGTTAACGGAGCTCCTTCGGTGGGACCCGGAACTTCTTATGCTGCGGGAACCTACCTGTTCAGCGTTTCGAAAATCGGGGGCGGCGCCAACGTGACCGGTCAGCCCGTCACCGTTACCGCGCACATCGTCAGCGAGACGGCAGATATCTACTACGACGAGGGCCTTGCTTCGCTCTTCTTCGGCAGTGGCCATGAGTTCGAGACCTCCAAGAACGAGGCGTTCGACCCCTCGCTGGTCTACGCCGAGCTCGCCAGCGGCGACGAGGTGCCCGTGAAGGTCACCGTCACCAAGGACGGCCAGGAGGTCACCTCCTACGACGAGCCGGGCGAGTATAAGGTGGTCTTCGAGGTCGCCACCCCGCCCAACTGCGCCTACGGTGCGAAGGAATCCTATACCTTCAGGGTTGTCTCCAAGACGATTAGATCTCCGAAAGTCTATGCGAGCGTTGACGGCAAGGCCGCGAACAACGAGCAGTTCTCCTACACCGGCGAGGCTGTTGTTCCGAGCATCGTGGTCAAGGACGGCAGGAAGGTCCTGACCGCAGGTGAGGACTACACCGTCTCCTACCGTATCTCCGGTGAGAAGGACACCGTCGACGAGATGGTCGAGCCTGGGAAGTACGAGGTTGTCGTTTCCTTCCCCGGAACGGGCCTTCCCGAGGAGATTGTTAATATCGAGATTACCAAGGCTACGATTCAGAGCGTGAAGCCCGCATCTCCTGTTGTCGCCTACACCGGCGAGGCAGTCAAGCCCGACTTCATCGGCTACACCGGCAAGGAGTACACCGGCGCTGAGGTCGAGCTCCCGAATTCCGGAATCGGCGTCAAGTACTTCAAGGCAACCTACAACGCCAAGAAGGACGCATACGTGAAGGGCGCTGCAGTTAGCGCCAACGACCTCAAGGACGAGGGCTACTACTTCGCTGAGGTGACGGTCAACTCCAACAACGACCACTATGCCGGCACGGTCGAGACCACCGAGGTGTTCCAGATCTCCAAGAAGGCCGGCTTCTCCGACGTGAGCGCCTCCGCCTGGTACGCCAGCCCGGTCTACAAGGCCCGCGAGCTCGGCTACGTGAACGGTATCTCCGGCACGAACCTGTTCGCCCCCGAGGCCGACATCACCCGCGCCGACGCCGTGTGCATCCTGTTCAACATGGCCGGCGGCGACAACGCCCTGGGCGACTACCAGTACAGCGAGAGCACCGGCTGGGTCACCGGCTTCGAGGACGTCGACGGCCACGCCTACTTCGCGAAGGCGCTCGCCTGGGCCCACGCCTCCGGCATCGCCAACGGCTACGGCGACGGCGCCTTCGCCCCGTACGCCCAGATCACCCGCGAGGAGTTCGCCTCCATGCTCGCGAACTATGCCAAGTCCATGGGCGAGTTCACCGCTGCCGGCGAGGGCGCCCTGGACGGCATGTCCGACGCCAACACCGTCTCCGACTGGGCCGAGGACAACGTCGCCTGGGCCGTCGAGAACGGCGTGATGGGCAACGGCGGCTTCGTGGCCGGCCAGTCCAACATCACCCGTGCCGAGGTCGCCGCGATGGCGGTCAACTACCAGCCCGAGGCCCTCTAAGGCATAAAGGCTGCACCGGGCGCACCCGATGTTTCCCGGGCCCTCCCCTCGCGGGGAGGGCCTGCGGGAGGGCTCTTTCCCGAGAGCCTCCCCACAGGCCTTTGGCTCAAGTTGCAAGCTGTCGCACGAGGCTCGATGCCGACTGGGCCCCAGCGGGTATACCGCTGGGGCCCAGTCGGCTTTTCATGCGGCGAAGGTTACCGCGGGTTAGTCCATGCATTATCGAAGCAGCGGGCATGATGGTACCGAGCGCCGCCGTCAGCGGGTGCCCCCGTGCCCGAACCTCCTCGCGAGAGCCTCGCGCAGCAACGCCATGGATTGACGCACCCCAGGAGCCTCCCGTCCAGCCAGCTCGGCCTCGAGCGCGCGCGAGTGATCTTCCGCGACCTCGGCCCTGGCCCGCTCGCACGCCGCGGTCCCGGCCAGGCGCGCGGCCGGCGAGAGCGGGGCGGCCTCCGGACGTCCCGCGAGGACCCTCAAGGGGTCGTCGGGGCAGTCCCGCACGCAGACCTCGGCGAACCAGGACGAGAGCTCCCGGACAGCGGCGGCGAGCTCGGTGTCCCCATCGGCCCAGGCCGCGCGGGCCTCGCCCTCGAAGATGGCCAGCAGCTCGAGGTGCGCGAGCCAACGCGCCTCGCCCGAGCGGTTCGAGGAAGTGACGGACCCCTCGCGCACGGAGTAACGGTAGAAGCTTCCCGGGTCCACGGCGAGCCGCCCCGCGCCGAGCACAGCGCGCAGGGCGAACGCGTTGTCCTCGTTGACGATCCCCTCGGGGAAGCGGGCGCCCGCGGCGCGCACCGCGCCCGTCCGTAACAGCATGAGCCACACGCAGGGGCAGAAGTCTCCGATAGCCGCCTGCGCCACGATCGCGTCCCGCCCCGTCACCACCCCCTCCGGGGCCCAGCTCCTCTCGAGGAGGCCGCGGTACTGGGGGACGAGCCGCTCGAGCTCGGGCGTCGCGTAGACGGGCTCCCCGCCGAACAGCAGGCAGTCGAGGCGGTCGGCCTCGGCGCGAGAGAGAAGCCGCGCGAGCGTACCCGGCAGCAGCGAGTCGTCGGCGTCCATGAAGTAGAGGAAGTCGCCCCGGGCGGCGTCCGTGCCGGCGTTCCTCGCCGCCCCGGCCCCGCGTCCGTCCAGCTTGACAACCCGCAGGTTCGGCCTCGAGGCCGCCTCGCGGGAGAGCTCGGCCGCGGTGCCGTCCGCGGAACCGTCGTCGACGGCGACGACCTCGTATTCCTCCTCGCCGAGCCCCTGCATGTCCAGGTTATCGAGCAGGGGCCCCACGTACCCGTAGCAGTCCCTCATGGGTACGACGACGCTCAGCCTCACGCGGGCCTCCTTCCAAAGGGTTCTTTACTGGAGATGAGAGACAGAGAAACGCCCGGAGGGCCGCCGAGCGGTCTCGGCGGCCCTCCGGGCGTCTTGCCTCGTGCGACAGCTTGCAACTTTCAGCCGAAGGCTCACGGGAGGGCTCTCTAGAGGAAGAGCCCACCGGTGAGCCCGCCCCCGAGGGGGCGGGCCGTGACATCAGGTCGGAATCAGGATGCTGGACCCTAGCCGATGACGTCGGAGGAGATGCCGTCGGGCTGGTAGTTGACCGCCATCGCGGCGACCTCGGCACGGGTGATGTCGCTCTGAGCGGCGATGAAGCCGCCGTTGCCCATCACGCCGTTCTCGACGGCCCAGGCGACGGACTCCTCGGCCCAGTCGGACACGGAGGCGGCGTCGGACATCCCGTCGAGAGCGGAGCCGTCGGCAGCGTCGAAGTTACCGGCTGCCTTTGCGTAGTTTGCGAGCATGGTCGCAAACTCCTCGCGGGTGATCTGCTTGGTCGGGGCGAACGTGCCGTCGCCGTAGCCGTGCACGATGCCGACCTTGGTCGCCCAAGCGATTGCCTTGGCGTAGTAGGCGTTCTCGTCGACGTCGCTGTAGCGGGTCACGTAGCCGATGTTCTGGGACAGCCAGTCCTCACCGTAGGAGACATCTGCACCGGCCATGCGGGAGATGATCACGAGCGCGTCGGCGCGGCTAATCGCGGCGTTCGGGGCATAGAGGTTGGAGCCCTGGATGCCCTTGATGTAGCCGAGCTGCTTGGCCTCGAAGACCGACTTGGCGTACCACTCGTTCGGATCGACGTCGGCGAAGGCGACGTTGGACTCGGAGACCGTGATGACGTTGGTAGTGGCGTTCTTCTTGACGCCGGTGCCAGCGGCCGGGCGAATCACGTAGTTATCGTTCTCGAGTGCGAACTCCACGGTGTACTCGCCCTTGGCGTTGAGGGCGTCAACGGGCTTGCCGTCGTAGCGGTAGCCGGTCACGGTAACAGCTTCAGTGGGAAGCGCGTGCCAAGTGAGCTTGTTGGCGATGTCGGAGTGGTACTCAACGACCTTGCCGTCGGAATCGGTATAATAGCCGAGCTCGAAGGAAGGCTCCAGATCCTCGCCGGTGTAGCTGAGGTACCAGACGGTCTTGTCGGCAATACCGTCGGTGCCGGTATCCCACGTGTAGGAGGTCAGGTCTCCACCGTTGACATAGAGACCGTAGGAGAGGTTCAGAGCGGTGACTTCGAAGTCGCACTTAAGGTCGGCAGAGGTGATGGAAGAGCCGTAGTTGCCCTTGAGCTCGATTTTCACCTCATACTTTCCTGCGTCAACGATCTGATCGACCTTGTCGCCGTCGGCGTTGTAGGCCTGGACGGTGTAGTCGGTTCCGGCCACGAGGTCGTCGCCCCACTTGGTGTGGACGATGGTCTCAATCTGGGGCAGGAAGTCCTCGCCGGTGTAAGTGTCCTGGAAGTTGTTACCGATCTTGCCGTCGTACTTGAAGACGATACTATCGCCATCTTCGATCTGAGCGCTCTGGACATTGATCTTGAAGTTAATGACCTCGCAACCGTACTCGAAGTGGCTTGCCTCGGCGTTCACCTCGACGGTGGCGGTGTACACGCCGGGGTTGCTCAGAGCGGCAACGTCGACATCCTTGCCGTTGGCGTCCTTGTAGGTCACGGTAAAGTAGGCAGAGTTGATGTTCTCACGGCTGATCGGATCCTTGACCTCGATCCTGTTGGCCATGAAGGACTGTCCGTCGGCAAGATTCACAGGAACGGTAGCGGGGACCGGGTTGCCGTTGTAGTAAACGTCGGAGGTCTTGACGACTTTCTCGACGACGTTGAGCTCGGCGGAGGCAGAGCCGATCACGTTTCCGTTGGCGCTACTGCCCGGGGTAACGATGACGGTGGATTTGCCGGTCTGGCCGGAAGTGGCGTCGACGAGAGTGCTCACCAAGCCGCTGGCGGTGGTGAACTTGACGCCGTCGACGGAGACCTCATCGACCGTAGCGATGGTGGTGGTGACGTCAGTCTTCTTGATGTCCGCGACCGCGACATCGGCATCGGAGAGGTTGAGGCGGCCGACCGTGAACGTGACCTTGGCCTTGACAGTACCGGTGGTGTCCTTGATGTTGGCGATGTAGGTACCCGCATCGTACGCAGCGACGTTGTTCTGAACGTCCTGTCCGCCGTTGGCGTTCAGGCGCTTGTCGATTTGGATGCTGTACTTAGACGGGTCAACGACCTTGCCGTCAACGGCAACTCCGAGCACCTGGTTCTGTCCGTTGAAGGTGAAGGTGGTGTCGGAAACGTTCTTCGAGCCGTTGGAGGCATCGAAGACGGTCGCGTTGGAGAGGTCTGCGGGCGCCTCGACGATAAAGGTAACGGAAATGCTGCTACCGTTATAGTCACCCTTGATCATCTTCACGTTCGCGGTGTATCGACCGGGAGCCATAAAATCAGCATCGGACACTGCGCTGTGAGCCTTTGTCGTGCCATCAGGGAGAGTGTAGGTAATCTCAGCATTCTGGATGGAGGAATCCTCTCCAGAAGCAACCCAGTCGATGACCTCGACGGGGTCGGAGTCCTTCGGGGTGATCTCGGTCGGGACGACCCACTTGCCGGCCTCGACGGTGATGATGCCGTCGGCGGGGATCTCGAGGTTGCGGCCCTCGCCGTCGGTCGCCTCGGTCATTGCGCCCTGCTTGAAGGCTTCCCCGGCGGACAGCGCCAGGGTCTCGATCCCGGTGTCCGCCATAGCGGCCACGGGGGCGACGCCCAGCGAGAGCGCGCCCACCAGGGACGCGGTCACGACGGCTGCCACCTTCTTAGTGTGCTTCCTGTTGACGCAAGCTGTCATACGTCTTTCTCCTTCCGTAAGGAACAGATAATCGCCAGTTATAGAGTTTAACCTTTCCTTCGAACCACTTCTAGCCTTTTGCTAAAAAACGGCACGAAGGTAGCCTAAGCTCTACCGGTGTGACCCAGTCTAGCACCGATTTATTCTTTGTCTACCTTTTTTTCGTCAGGCTTTTTTCTTAAATCTTAAGAAGCGCGACGTTAAGCTGCATTTCTGGTGTGATTTGGCCGTTTTACCACCATATATTGTGGTCAATCCTCCGGCACGTCCGAAATTATAGGTGCTCGCCGCGAATTTGAACATATCCCAATTTCCTCCTTTATTTCTGCACTGTTTCCATCCGCGATTCAAATGACCCCGAATACCAGGCCTCGCTGACCACATCGCGCGGGTTGTGCTCCTCCATGATCGCTCGCAGACTCGACGACGAGACATGCGTGTACCGTTCCGTGGTCTTAACCGAACTGTGACCCAGAAGCTGTTGAATATATCGAATACTCACTCCCTGCTCCAGCAGCGTGGTGGCGAACGTGTGCCTGAACATGTGCGGCGTGATGTGCAGCTCCACGCCCGCCTCCTGCGTCCGCTTGCGGATGATCTTCCGCACCGCCTGGGTGGTCAGCCGCTGCATAGTCCTGCTCAGGAACAGCGCCTCGCTTTGCGGTTGGGCCCAGGCGGTCTTTGGCCCCTTGCGGCTTTTCATATATACCTCGAGCACCGCCAGCGTCTGCTTCGATCCCAGCACCACGATGCGTTCTTTCGACCCCTTTCCGAACACCCTCAATTGCTGCGTCGAGAGGTCGATGCTCTCTACATCAAGCGAACACAATTCCGATACGCGGATTCCCGTCGCCGTCAGCAGCTCGAGCACGGTCTGGTCGCGCAGGGCGATCGCGCTTTTTTGCCACGCTCCCTTTCTGGGCCTCCCCTTCTGCGCCCGCCCGGACGGCTCCAATATCCGCCGCAGATCAGGCAGCGCTATGGTGCGCGGCAAAAGCAACGGCTGGCGCACGTTGACCTCGAGATCCTCGAACGGCGTGGCGTATATCAGATGCTCGCGCTTGAGCCAGTTGGTCCACGCCCGAAGCGACGCGAGCTTGCGACGCACCGTGCTGGCCGAGAACTTACCGTTGAGATGCACCAGATGCAGGCGCATCGCCTCACGGTTGAAGGTGAGCCTACGCTCGGTAATCCAGTCGATGAACTGCAGGATGTCGCAGCGATACGCCTTCACGGTCTTGTCGTCCAGGCGCCGCTCGTTGGTACAGCGCGCCAGATACAGCTCAAGGTCGGCCGCAAGCTCCGCGCGCTGCTCATCCAAGGTGCACACCGCCAGGGGCTGCACTTCCTCCACTCCGTCGTATCCGAGCAAGCTTTTCGTATTCCGATCGAATTCTTCAGCCATACTGCCTCCCGTCCTCAAACATGAATGGAGCAATGGCGCCCGGCAGCGGGGCCATTGCTCCATCATGGGACGGGACGCATCCGTCCATATGCGATGAATCTACGAATGAACGACGTGCGGCTAAAAGCGGAACGCTTGAGCGATGTCGCACGAGATCAGCAGGTCCGCATTGCGGTCCTGCGGCGTGGGATCGCGGTTGATGATCACGAGCTTGTCGCCCCTGAAATACTGCGTGAGGCCGGCCGCCGGATACACCACGAGCGACGTGCCCCCGATGATGAGCATGTCGGCGTGCGCGATAGCGTCGACCGCGCCCATGATGACGCGGTCGTCGAGCGGCTCCTCGTAGAGCACGACATCGGGCTTGATGCGCCCACCGCAAGCGGGACAGACGGGCACGCCGCGCTCGTCCTCGCTCTCGCGCACGCAGATCCATTCGGCACTATAGCTCGCACCGCACGCCTGGCAGATGTTGCGGTGCACCGAGCCGTGAAGCTCCCAGACCGCCTGCGAGCCGGCCAGCTGATGCAGCCCGTCGATGTTTTGGGTCACGACCGCATCGAGCTTGCCGTCGCGCTCGAGCTCGGCGAGCTTGAGATGCGCCTGGTTGGGCTTGGCGCCCAGCGCGATCATCTTCTTGCGGTAGAAGTCGAAAAACTCCGCCGGATGGCTCTCGTAGAAACTGTGCGAGAGCATGGTCTCGGGCGGATAGTCGAATTGCTGATGATAGAGCCCGTCCACGCTGCGGAAATCGGGAATGCCGCTCGCCGTGGACACGCCGGCGCCGCCGAAGAACACCGTGTGCTGATGGGTGTCGAACAGATGCGCGAGCTCCTGCGCCGCTTCCTGGGGATCCGAGATGACCTGAGATGCCATAGCCTGCCTTCTTTCGCATGTGGTTCGCACGGCACTCTCTATTGTACGGATATGGCTACAAGAAAGGCGGGCCAAAGCCCGCCTGACACGCCTCGTGAGCTGGTTACCCGCTAAGAGGGCCCCGTAACCGTACCCAGAACTGCGGGTGAGAGCCCTCATATGGGCCCTCACCCGCAGTTATGGGTACGGTTGCGGGGTGTTCGACACGTTCGAGCGGGGCATCCCGCCGGAGTCGCCTTTTCGCCCGCGATGGCCGGGGCATCAAAGGACGCCCAGCATCCCCTATCGCTTGCGGCCGAAATGCTTGCCGAGGAAACCGCCGACGCTGTCATCGTCATCGATGTCGTCGACCACGCGGGACTGCGCGCCGAAGTCGACCCACTCGATCTCGCCCGCATACGTCTCGTCCAGGCTGCGCGGGGCGCTCGCCGGCTGCTGGGCCTGCGGCACCGGCGCCGGGGCAACGCCCTCGGGAATCGTCAGGTGACGGGCCGTGCGCGCGACCTTGGGCACGGGCACCGCGCCGGACGCATAGCGCCTGCCGGCGGGACGGGGCGGCTCGGGATCCTCGACGGGCTCGGACGCGGGCGCGACAACGGGCGCCGACGCGGGCCGAACCGGAACGGAAGCGGGTGCAGGGGCAGGCGAGGGCACCGCATGGTCCTCGAACGCCATGAAATCCAGCGGGACCTTGGTGAGGCCCGCCGCATCGTCATCCTCATCGTCGGCCGCGGGCTCGGCTGCCGCGGGCGCCAGCTCCCCGCGTGCCCTGAGCGCGGCCTGGATCAGGTCCTCGGTCTTATCGCTCGGAGCCGCCCAAGTGGCAGGGATCGTGACGACCTCGGTCTTGTCGGCCTCGTCCTCGAGGTCTTCGATCTCGGCCTTGCCTTCGTCCTCGGCCTCCGCCTCCAGATCGGCGTCCTCGAGTAGGGCGGGCTCGTCGCCCTCCAGATCGCCCGCAAACTGGGCGGCGTCCTCCAGCTCGGGCTCCTCGACCGGCTCCTCCTCGAACTCGGCGTCTGGCTCGCCCTCGGCCTCACCGTACATGGTGGGGGCCTTGCGCTGCAGCACGGTCCATGCAACGCCCGCCACAACCGCGAGCACCGCGAACACGGCGAACGTGGCGCACAGCGCCGTCACGATCACATCGCTGAACGCGCTGTCATAATCGCTGAAATACGACGTGGAGACGCCCGCGATCATCACGATGACGGACACGAGGCTCACGCCGGAGAAGATCAGCATCGACATGTTGTCGCGCCTGCCTGCCGCCCATATGCCCAAGATGCCCGAGGCGAGCGTCAGCGCGAACAGCACCAGCGAGAACCCGATAACGCTCACGGTCGCCTGGTATTCGGCGTCGAAGAAGATGGCGCCTAGCACGGCGTAGTTCGCCCCGGCGACCGCAAGGTATAGCATGCTCGCGCAGATCAGCGCGAACGAAACGATTTTGACAGCCAGCATGCTGACGTGAAGCCAACGCTCCACGTCGTTGGAACGAATGTCATCCGGCATGAGGGCAATCCTCCCCTAAAGGCGAAGCGCGGCGCGCAGGCCCGGCGCGCCGTTCGCGGTATCGTCGAAAGTGTTCTTATTATAGTGTCCTCGAGCCGCATGCGCGCGCATATACGATCCGGTCAACCGTGATTTGGAACAAAGAATCCCTAAAGTGCCACGTGATATGTCTCAATTCGACAGGGTGCACGGGCGCGATCCTTCCCGGCGGCGACCGCAAGCATGGAGCGGTTCCCCCGACATGGACATGCGACGCTATGCCACAATAGGCCTCGCACGTCATCTCGTGCAGACGCCATCGCATGCAAAGGAGCACCCCATGCGCACATACAAGTTCGCCTCGTGGAACGTCAACGGCCTGCGCGCCGTGCTCAAAAAGGAGCCGAGCTTCACCGATATCGCCACCGAGCTCGATGCCGACATCCTCGCCATACAGGAGACCAAGCTGCAGGAAGGGCAGGTCGCCGTCGAGCTGCCCGGCTACGTTCAGACGTGGAGCCACGCGGAGCGCAAGGGGTATTCGGGCACCGCGGTGTTCAGCCGCGAGGAGCCGCTATCGGTGCGCCGTGCCGACAGCCTGCTGCCCTATGCCGCGGGCAACGAGCTGGTCGCGACGGCCGTGACCGAGGGCCGCGTGTGCGCGCTCGAGTTCGACAGCTACTGGTTCGTGGACGTTTACACGCCCAACGCGCAAAACGAGCTGGCGCGCATCGACACGCGCATGGCATGGGACGACGCCTACCGCTCGTTTTTGAAGGGCCTCGAGGGCGAGGCTGGCAAACCGGTCGTGACCTGCGGGGATTTCAACGTGGCACACGAGGAGATCGACCTCAAGAACCCCAAGTCTAACCGCGGCAACGCGGGCTTTTCCGACGAGGAGCGCGGAAAGTTCACCGAGCTTCTGGACGCGGGCTTTACCGATACGTTCCGTCTGCTCCACCCCGACGAGACGGGCGCCTACAGCTGGTGGAGCTACCGCTTCAACGCGCGCAAGAACAACGCGGGCTGGCGCATCGACTACTTCCTGGTGAGCGACGCCGTGCGCGACCAGGTGCGCGAGGCCACGATCCGCAGCGACATCTTCGGATCAGACCACTGCCCGGTGGAGCTCGTGATCGACCTGTAGCGGACGGGAGCATGGGGGCAGGCACCGTGTTCCCGGGGTCGTCTCTCAGGTAACTCTCAGATATCTCTCAAATCTGACTCAGACATCTCTCAGATTTGAGTCAGATTTGAGTCAGACCTGAGAGACGCCGGCCCCGGTTCCTACCAGGTAATTCGGCATATCCCAGGCATCCGGCCGAAGCCCGCGCGCTCTTCATCTCTCAGGTATCTCTCAAAAGCTGGCCCCCGTCTCTCAAATCTGAGAGACGGGGGCCAGCTTTTGAGAGATGAGAAAATAGCGCCTGTCCCTATTTTCCCGCGAGGAGGGCCTCGGCGCGGTCGAGGGCCTCCGAAGTGCCCATGAGGCCCACCGAGTCGCCGGCGGACAGCACGGTGGAGCCGTCCAGGAACATCTCGATGGCGTCCCCGTGGCGCAGGGCCACGGCGTTCACGCCCACCTCGGCACGCAGGTCCAGCTCGGCGAGCGTGCGGCCGGCCACCGCGCTGCCATCGCCCACGCGCACCCAGTGCAGGTCCACGTCGCGCATGGAGGCGAGCATGCGGTCGAAGGCCATGCGCCGCTGCGCGCGCGAGCCGTCGGCCAGGGCCTCATAGCCGCTTTCGCGCAGGTCGTTGGCATAGCCCTGGATCTGGCGCGGGCGATAGCCCAGGTCGAGCAGGACGTGGCGCATGAGCTCGATGCCGCCCTCGAGCTCGGGGCGGACCACCTCGTTCACGCCGGCCTCCACGAGCGCCACCACCGCGTCGTCGTTGTCGGCGCGCGCCACGATGCGCAGATTCGGCGCCTGGGCGCGGGCCTCGCGCGCGATGACCTCGGCCGAGGACTCGCCGCGGATGGCAATCACGAGCACGCGGGCGCCCGCCAGGTGGGCGTGCTTCAGGATCTCGGAGTTGGCAGCGTCGCCGAACAGCACCGCGCAGCCGTCCTCCTCGGCGCTCTCGGCCACCGCCAGGTCGCGCTCCACCACTAGACACGGGACCTCGAGGCCGCGCAGCACGTCGGCCACGCTTGAGCCGGCGTGCCCGTAGCCCACCACGACCACGTGCCCGCTCATCTCCTCGTCGGGCAGCTCGATTCTGGGCACGTTGCGCTCGTAGATGCCGGCCAGGCGCGGGCGGGCGGCAATAGCGCGCTCCAGGGGCCGCTCCAGCTTGAAGACGAACGTGTTGAGCGCGATGGAAATCACCGCGCCGCCCAGGATGAGGCTGTACTGGTCGGCCGACAGAACGCCGAGCGACATACCCGTCTGGCCGATGATGAACGAGAACTCGCCGATCTGCGACAGGCCCGCCGCAATGGTGAGCGAGGCGCGCAGACCGGTGGAGAACAGGGCGCCGAGCACCATGTTGATGAGCCACTTGCCCACCATGATGAGGGCGACGAGCGCCACGAGCTCGCCGGCATGCGCCGTAAGCGTGGAGGGGTTGACCATCATGCCCACGCTGGCGAAGAAGATGATGGAGAACAGATCCTGAAACGGGATGGCCTCAGCCGCCACGCGGTGCGACAGCTTGGACGTACCGACCACCACGCCGGCCAGAAACGCGCCGAGGGCGAACGACAGGTCGAAGAGCATGGCCGCAGCAAGCGCCGTGCCGAGCGCGATGACGACGACCGCGAGCTGGAACAGCTCGCGCGGGCAGAAGCGCGCGATCTTGGCGAGCAGCCACGGCAGGGCGCGCGAGCCCACCACGAGCATGAGCGCCACGAAGGCGACGGTCTTGGCGAGCGCCAATCCGAGCTCGAAGGCAAGCTCGGCCGGCGAGGTCTCCCCCGGGCCGAACACGACGGGCAGCACCACCAAGATCACGACGGTGGCCAAGTCCTCGACGATCAGCCAGCCGGTGGCGATGCGGCCGCCGCGACTCTGGTAGAGGCCCGCGTCGGTCAGGTTCTTGATGAGGACGACGGTGGAGGCGATGCTCACCGACAAGCCGAGCATGACGCCGGCGGCAGGCTCCCATCCGAAAGCGCCGGCAAGCACGTATCCGGCGAGCGTGCCGAGCGCGATCTGGATGATGGCGCCGGGCACCGCAATGCCCTTGACCTCGTTCAGATCCTTAAACGAGAAGTGCAGGCCCGTGCCGAACATCATGAACATCACGCCGACCTCGGCCAGCTGGTTCATGGCGTGCGAGTCGCCCGAGAAACCCGGCGTGAACGGGCCGACGATCAGGCCGCCGACCAGGTAGCCGACGATGGGCGGCAGGCGCAGGGCGCGCGCGACCATGCCGCCGGCGAACGCGGCGACGAGCGCGAGCACGAACGTCATGAGCAAGATGGTGTCTCCATGCATAGGCGTCCCTCCTTCAAGGGCGGGCATAAAAGGAGGCGGGCCGTGCGTGGATGCGACCCGCCTTCCGAAAAAACCGGTGTGTTCATTAATGATATCTACCCCTACGCTGCGGTTTTATGCTCGCAAAATGTTACTCAGAATTACCAGATTTTTGTACGCCCCACCGCAACAGAAGAGCCAAATACCGAGCTCGGGCACTTCATATTCTCAAAATACGAGACCCGGTGATATCCCACAGCAACGGCATTCCGACCCCGTACCCCACGCTTTAGGTACACCACCCGGGCCGCGGCGTCCACCCCATAATGGGTTAGACCTAGGCATGCGCAGGTGTAGCAAGAGGGCGACGATCAGCTTAAGCAGCCGATTTGGGGTATACTGCAAGTGCGTTCTTCGCGTTGCAAGAAAAGGAGGAGGTCTTGGACGATGACATCCGCAGTGAAAACAATGCCAATCTGGCCGGGCCTCGATATGAGCCGCCAGGTCAAGAGCATGAAAAAAACCGCAACGAGGGGATCGAGCGGAATGGTGACGGTGAAGGCCGCCAGAATTATCGAAGAGAAATCTCTCCGAGCAACGGTGAGGAAATAGATGAGCTATACGAGGATGCGTCGGCCGAGCGTCGTGCCGAGATAATAGCGTCTCGATACTGGAGTGGCATACTTCCCCCACCGGATGAGTTCAATCAGTACCCCATCGATGTCCAAAAAATGATTGTGGAATGGGCCGATGAATCTCAGAAGGCCCAAAACGCAATCGTTAAGAGCGCGATTGAACTCGATAAAGCCGAATCGAAACGTTTAGACGACGCGTCGGATACCGACGCGTCTCAAATCGTCCGAGCCCAGCGCGGAACAATCGCTCTTAACGCCATGCTGATCATAGGGGCTGTTATTCTTGGTGCTCTGGGACAGGCGGTGTCATGCGGGGCACTTATCGGAGGATTAGCCGTGATAAACGTTGCGACCCTTTACGCATCCAAAAACAAAGACGAGGGTGATGCGCGAGACGGAAAACAAGACTCTTAATCCGCACTTCTTGTCTTTATCCCGGCATACCCAAGCAAAAAACTCCACGGGCCTCTCGACTCCTAGGAAGCGAGAGGCCCCACCGACCCGCGCTGTCGACTCGAAAGCAATAATCCTGAATTCATAACCCTGCACTTCTGGTTTCGCAACTCGAAAACGCATGGCGCCTCCTCAGCCCGCCCCCACAGCGCGACAACCCGACCTGCATGCAGACGATAAACGGAAACGGCAAGCTCCGCGCGCAATCGTCGAGCGATGATGCATCAAATGCGTCGAGGGGCCCAAATCGGCCATAACTGACCCATCGGTTCATCCTGCGGTGATTTGTATCTGAAAGATGCAGATGTGCGCGCACGCTGCGGTATCATTCATGCACGTGCGGCTCGATTGCCCCGGCGGGCGGCCGCGCAGTATGCACCACGATCCGAGGGGAGTCCGATGGACGTCACCGCAATCATCATGGCCGCAGGCGAGGGAACCCGCATGAAATCCAACCATGCCAAGGTTTCGCACAAGATTCTGGGAAAGCCGATGATCTGCTGGGTAGCCGACGCCGCCTTGCACGCCGGCTGCAATCGCATCGTCGTCGTTATCGGGAGCCATGCCGACGAGGTTCGCGCCCTGCTGACCGGCGCCTACGGTGACGCCGTCGAGTGCGTCGAGCAGACCGAGCGCCTGGGCACCGGCCACGCCGTCCGCGTCGCCCTCGAGGCCACCGGCATCCACGAGGGCCCCGTCGTCGTGCTCAACGGCGATCTTCCCCTGATCCAGCCCGAGACCATCGCGTCGTTCGCCCAGACGGTCACCGAGGGCGGTAGCGCGGCCGCGGTCCTGACCATGACGCCGCCCGACCCGTTCGGCTACGGCCGCATCCAGCTCGACGGCGGCGGCGCGGTCGAGCGCATCGTCGAGCAGAAGGACTGCACGCCCGAGCAGGCCGCTTCCCTTCTGGAGTGCAACGCCGGCTGCTACGCCTTCGACGGCGCGCAACTCGCCGCCCACATCGGCGAGATCGGATGCGACAACGCGCAGGGCGAGTACTACCTGCCCGATATGGTCGAGATCCTCAAATCCGCCGACCAGACCGTCTCCATCTACCACTGCGACGACTACCGCGAGGGCCTCGGCGTCAACAGCCGCGCACAGCTCGCCGAGCTCATCGCCATCGCGCGCGATCGCATCAACAGCCGCCTCATGGCCGAAGGGGTCACGTTCATCGATCCCGCGCAGGCTTGGATCGGCCCCGACGCCGCCATCGGCCGCGACACCGTCGTGTGGCCGCAGACCCACCTGATCGGCGCATGCGTCGTCGGCGAGGATTGCCAGCTCGGCCCCAACACGCGCCTGACCGATACCCACGTGGGCGACGGCTGCTCGCTCGACGAAACCGTCGCCATCGACGCCGTGGTCGAGAACGACGTCACCTGCGGCCCGCGCGCCTACCTGCGCCCCGGCACGCACCTGCTCGACGGCGCGCATGTCGGCACGCACGTCGAGATCAAGAAGTCCACGATCGGCGAGGGGTCCAAGGTCCCCCACCTCTCCTATATCGGCGACACCACCATGGGCGCCGGCGTCAACATCGGCGCAGGCTCCATCACGTGCAATTACGATGGTAAAAACAAGCACGCCACCGTGATCGGAGACCGCACGTTCATCGGCTCCGATACCATGATGGTCGCCCCCGTTCACATCGGCTCCGACGCCATCACGGGCGCCGGCGGCACGATCACCAAGGATGTCCCTGACGGCGCGCTTGCCATCGAGCGCACCGAGCAGCGCATCGTAGAGGGTTACACCGAGCGCAGGCGCGCTCGTCTGTAGCATAGCTAGGGTATGGCAGTCCACAAACAAAGGAGTACGGGCAGATGCCAACACAGGACCAAAAATTGACCCAGCAGATGTACAAGTCGCTGCGCCTCTATTCGGGCTCATGCAACAGGCCGCTGGCGCAGAAGATCGCTGACATCCTGGGGGTCGAGCTCTCGGGCCTCGCCCTCGAGAAGTTTGCCAACGGCGAGATCTACGCCCGCTTCGACGAGTCCGTGCGCGGCGCTGACGTGTTCCTGGTCCAGTCCATCGCCGGGCCGAGCGTCAACGACATGCTGATGGAGCTGCTGGTGGCCACCGACGCCGCCAAGCGCGCCTCTGCCCGCACCATCACCGCCGTCATCACGCACTACGCCTATGCGCGCCAGGACCGCAAGGCCGCTCCGCGCGAGCCGATCACCGCGCGCCTGGTGGCCAACCTGCTCGAGCGCGCCGGCGTCGACCGCATCATCACCCTCGACCTGCATCAGGGCCAGATCCAGGGCTTCTTCGATATCCCGGTGAACCAGCTCTCCGCGCTGCCGCTGTTCGGCGAGTACTACAACAACATGGGCTTCGACACCAACAACCTCGTGGTCGTGTCCCCCGACGTGGGCCGCGCCAAGGCCGCCAAGATGCTGTCCGACATGCTCGGCTGCGATCTGGCCATCGCCCACAAGGGCCGTCCGCGCCACAACGCTGCCGAGGTCATGGGCATCATCGGTGACATCGAGGGCAAGACCTGCATCATCAACGACGACATGATCGACACCGCGGGCACCCTGTGCGCCAGCGTGCGCGAGCTCAAGAAGATGGGCGCCGGCGACATCTACGTGTGCGCCTCCCACGGCATCTTCTCCGGCCCGGCCATCGAGCGCCTGAACGATGCCCCCATCGTCGAGTGCGTGGTCACCGACTCCATCCCCGTCGAGGTGGGCGGCAAGATCAAGACCATCACCGTCGCCAACGAGTTCGCCGACGCCATCAGCGCCGTGTACGGCGAGCGTTCGGTCTCCAAGCTGATCGGCGGCGACTTCGCGCTGTAGGTCGCCCGTTTCGGCATCATCGCGCTTTGAGTCAGGCCCTGCGGTTCGTCCCGCGGGGCCTTTTTGCTGCCGCAAGCCCGACACGCAGCACACCCATTTCCAAAAGTGGCTAGAAATTTCTGTTTTGCTGTTGCGGACGGGGATGCGGACGATTTCCTGGACAGGCCTAGGCGGCCAGCCCGAGCCGCTCCCTTCGGCCCCTGATCGTATCGTACACCGTCCGGCCGCCCTCCCGGAAGGCCTTCAGCCGGCCCTCCCGGTACCAGCGGATGTACGAGGAGAGCTCCGCGATGAACTCCTCCGCCCTCCAGCCCGACCAGTCCCTGCCGTGGAAGAACTCGACCTTCAGCCTGCCGAAGAAGCCCTCGCAGGCGGCGTTGTCGGGCGAGCGGCCCCTCCGCGACATCGACCTCGTCACGCCCGCCGACCCGCAGGCGGCGACCCAGTCGGGGGTGCGGTAGTGCCAGCCGCGGTCGGAGTGCAGGGTGAAGCCCCCTCCCGCGGCGGCCACGGCCCCCGCGAGCATCTCCGAGACGAGCGCCTTGGAGGGGCTCGTGCCGGCCGAGAAGGACACGACGTCCCCGTCGTAGAGGTCGATGACGGGGCTGAGGTAGACCTTGCGCGCGTCGTCCGGCAGCCTGAACTCGGTGACGTCCGTGACCATGGCCTCGCCGGGCGCGGCGGCCGAGAAGTCGTGCAGGTCGCGGGAGGCGTCGACGAGCAGCAGGTTCGGGGCGCACGCGCGCCCCTCCTCGCCGGCGTAGGAGCTGTAGCGCCGGCGGCGGGGCCTCGCGGCCTCGAGCCCCTCCTCGCGCATGACGCGCCTCACGCGCTTCTCGGAGGCGACGACGCCGCGGGCCCGCAGCGCGGCGTGCACGCGCCGGTAGCCGTAGCGGCCCCCGGAGGCCCGGAACTCCTCGGCCACGAGGGCCCTGATGCCGGCGTCGCGGTCCGCCGCGGCGCGCGAGAGGCGGTGGTAGAACGTGCTCCTGGGCAGAGAGAGCGCCGCGAGCACGCGCGGCAGCCCGAACCGGCCCCTGAGGGACTCAGCCAGCGCCGCCCGCTCCGCCGCCGTCAGGGCGGACGGGTCGGCGCCTGGGCCTTTTTTTAGTATCTCGACCGTGCCGGCCAGTATCGCGTTCTCCAGCTCCAGCTCCTCGCAGCGGGCCCTGAGGGCCTCCAGCTCCGAGGGCGGCCCGGCGGGCTGCGGGGCCCGCGCCCTCACCTCGTCGTCGGTCACCAGCGCCAGCGCCCCCTCCTCGCGGAGCCTGCGCGCCCAGCCGGTCACCGCCGGCCCGGTCACGCCGGCCTCGGCGGCGAGGTCGGCGGCGCGCTCGCCCGCCTCGTAGCGGGCGACGAGCTCCATCTTCCTCTCGAGGGGCAAGTATACCGGAGCCTTGCGCGCACGTGGCCCGGCTGTATTTGATAGCGTCTTGTTTACGGGTTTGAGCGCGGGGACCTTTCGGGAATGAGCACGAAAAACTTTCGGGTTTGAGCATGCGCGCGCCGACCACCCCCGTTC
>NZ_NFJE01000022.1:0-14174 GCF_002159695.1 Collinsella sp. An271
GCGTTGGATTCTGGCTCCTCGAGTAGGACTCGAACCTACAACAACGCGGTTAACAGCCGCGGGCTCTACCATTGAGCTATCGAGGAATATGTGCTCGCTCGCAAGCAACGGATTTAAGTATAGGCAAATCCCCCGTGAGCGCAAGACCTTTCTTTCAGTTTTTTGCGGCAGTCGGTCGCAGCGAGCAGAAAAACACGGGTATAGCAGCGGCTATCATACCGAAAAGCAGGCAAATCCGACCATACATCGGCACATGGGACTCAAATAATCGGAAAGCTGGTATCAATATGGACATACCGGAAAAGGGATACGTCCGGATGTTCAGAAGTGAGGTCATCATGAAACGCTGGGAACAGTTACTTGAGGACGGCAAGCGGACCTTGGAGGATCTGAAGGACCGTCTGAACCTTACCGAAGAGGAGGCCGCCGCCTTTCAGCTCGTCGAGGAGCATTATCCGATCGTGATCCCCGAGGGCTATCTGCGGCTCATAAGCCCATGGGATGCGGACGACCCCATCAAGCGCATGTGCATCCCGCTGGCCACCAAGCCCTCCGACGATGTGAAGTACATCACCGATACGGTCATCGACGGCGGCCAGCACAAGTACGATCAGTCGGTTCTCATCATGACCAACTTCGACTGCCTGACCTACGCGCGTCGCTGCTACCGCAAGGACTTCGTGGCGCTCTCGCCCGATGAAGTCACCACGCGCATCCCCAAGCTCGCCGAATACATCGGCGATCATCCCGAGATCGACAACATATCCATCTCGGGCGGCGACGCGTTCCTGAACTCGAACCAGCGCATCGGCGAGTACCTCAAGGCGTTCTCGTTCCTGCCCAATATCGACTATATCCGCTTCACCACGAGTACGCCCGCCACGCTGCCCGAGCGCATCACGGAGGACGACGGCGAGCTGCTCGGCCTGCTTTCCCGCTATGCCAAGGCCAAGGCGATCGTCATCGTCACCCAGTTCGACCATCCGCGTGAGCTCACGGACAAGGCGGTCGTCGCCCTGCGCATGCTGCGCGAGGCGGGCTGCACGATCCGCAACGAGGCCGTCTTGATGAAGGGCGTCAACGACGACCCCGACACGATCCTCGAGCTGATGAACGGCCTGGTGGCGGCGGGCGTCGACCCGTATTACCTGTACCAGTGCCGCCGCCCGTTCTACGTGCAGGACAACCTGCAGGTCCCGATCGCCGACGGCATCCGAATCGTCGAGAGCGCCAAGGAGCGCATGAGCGGCATGTCCAAGAGCTTCCGCTTCATCTTGGCGCACCGCTGGGGCAAGGTCGAGATGCTCGGCTTCCTCGAGGACGGACGCGCCGTGTTCAAGTACCACGAGGCGCGCAAGGACGAGGACCAGGGGCGCATCTTCGTCACGGAGCTTGCCGAGGAGCAGACCTGGCTCGACTGACCGGCCGCATGACGGCGGCGTCTGCGCGACCCTCGCCTCGCCACGAAGGACGGGGCCCGCACTGCGCGGGTCCCGTCCCGCCGTGTTCGGCGGAGGCCAACCCACACGGATTGTAGGGACACGGCGAAGACGAATTTGAGGGCTGGACAGACGGCGCATGCCGCTATACTAGGCCTTGACCATTAAGCGCAGTACGAGATGCTCGCATGGAACCAACATATCCGCGATGCGGAAATAAGCCTTTCTATGTGGATGTCTCGCCGACTGCGCTGGGGCATCTATTTTTTATGGCGCGACCGGGCCTTCGGGCAGGCGCGCGCCGCGACCATCAGGGAAGGAGTTCGATGAGCACGCCTACACCCAAAGCCGTCATCATGGATGAGGCATCCGTCTCGCGTGCGATGACGCGCATCGCGCACGAGATTCTCGAGCGCAACGAAGGGTGCGAGAACCTCGCCATCGTGGGCATCGTCACCCGTGGCGACCTTCTGGCCAAGCAGCTCGTAGACCGCATCAAGGAGATCGAGGGGGTGGACATCCCGCTCGGCAGCCTCGACATCAGCTTCTATCGCGATGACTTCCTGACCCACTTCTCGCCCGAGGTGCACGCCACGCACATCCCGTTCGATGTCGACGGGAAGCGCATCGTGCTGGTCGACGACATCCTGTACACGGGCCGCACGATCCGCTGCGCGCTGGACGCCATCATGGACCTCGGCCGCCCCTCGCGCATCGAGCTCGCCGTCCTCGTGGACCGCGGCCATCGCGAGCTTCCCATCTGCCCCGATTTCGTGGGCAAGAACGTTCCGTCCTCGCACGAGGAGAACGTCCGCCTGTATCTCAAGGAGGTCGACGGCCGCACGGCCGTTGAGATCTTCGACGTCGCGCCCGGGGCACACGTGGGCTCCGCGCCTCTGGGAGGTGAGTAGCCGCATGGCTTTCAATCACAAGCATCTGATCGACATCCGGGAGTACTCCGATACCGATCTCATGACCATTCTGGAGACGGCGAAGGCCTTCTCCCAGGTCAACGAGCGCGCCATCAAGAAGGTGCCGACGCTCAAGGGCAAGACCATCGTCAACATGTTCAACGAGCCCTCCACGCGCACCCGCAGCTCCTTCGAGCTCGCCGAGAAGCGCCTGTCCGCCGACAGCCTGAACTTCGGCGGCTCCTCGACGTCCACCGTCAAGGGGGAGAGCCTCATCGACACCGTCATGACGCTCAACTCCTATAAGATCGACATGGTCGTCATCCGCGACAAGCACGCGGGCGCCCCCTACATCGTCACGCAGCATTCTCCCGTGTCGGTCATCGACGCGGGCGACGGCAAGCACGGCCACCCCACCCAGGCCCTGCTCGACCTGTACTCCATCTGGGAGCGCAAGCATACCTTCGAGGGCCTGAAGGTCGGCATCGTGGGCGACATCTCGCACTCCCGCGTGTGCGGCTCGCTCATCCCCGCGCTCAAGATCATGGGCGCCGAGGTGACGATCATCGCCCCCGGCACGCTCATCCCGCCCGCGCCCGAGGTGCTCGGCGTCGACCACGTGAGCTACAGCCTCGACGACGTGCTCCCCGAGCTCGACGTCGTCTACATGCTGCGCATCCAGCGCGAGCGCCTCGAGGGCGCCCCGTTCCCGAGCCTGCGCGAGTACCACGAGCTGTACGGCCTCACGCGCAGGCGCGAGCATCTCATGAAGCCCGACGCCATCGTGTGCCACCCCGGCCCGATCAACCGCGGCGTCGAGTTCGACTCCTACATGGCCGACCATCCTGAGCGCTCGGTCATCTTGGACCAGGTCTATGCCGGCATCTGCGTGCGCATGGCCGCCCTGTATCTGCTGCTTGGAGGTGCCGATAATGGCCTTGCTTCTTAAGAACGCCCACATCGTCGACCCGTCCGTCAACCTTGACGGCGTGGCCGATGTCGCCATCGAGGGCGACCGCATCACCGCCGTCGGCGAGAACCTTGCCGTCGAGGGCGCCGAGGTCATCGACCTTTCCGGCAAGTACCTCGTGCCGGGCCTCGTGGACATGCATGTCCACCTGCGCGACCCGGGCTACGAGCACAAGGGCGACATCGTGAGCGAGACCCGCGCCGCCGCCAAGGGCGGCATGACCGGCGTGTGCTCCATGCCCAACACCGACCCGGTGACCGATAACGGCGTGGCCGTCGAGTACGTGAAGTCCGTCGCCGCCGCCAAGGGCCACTGCCGCGTCTATCCGTCCGGTGCTATCACCAAGGGCCTCAAGGGCGAGATCATCTCCGAGATGGGCGACATGGTCGCCCACGGCTGCGTCGCGTTCACCGACGACGGCCGTGGCATCCAGGGCGCCGGCATGCTGCGCCGCGCCATGGACTACGGCAAGATGTTCGGCAAGGTCTTCATGAGCCACTGCCAGGACGAGGACCTCGTCGGCGAGGGTCAGATCAACGAGGGCGCCGTGTCCACGCGCCTCGGTCTTCTGGGATGGCCCGCTGAGGGCGAGGAGCTCCAGATCCAGCGCGACATCACGATCGCCCGCCTGACCGGCGCCAAGCTGCACATCCAGCACATCTCGACCGCGCGCGGCCTCGAGATGGTCCGCGCCGCCAAGGCCGAGGGCCTTCCGGTCACCTGCGAGGCGACCCCGCACCACCTGTTCCTCACCGAGGACGCCATCGACGAGACCTACAACACCTCCCTCAAGGTCAACCCGCCGCTGCGCACCGCCGCAGACGCCGAGGCCCTGCGCGAGGGCGTCGCCGACGGCACGGTCGACGCGATCGTGACCGACCATGCGCCCCATGCCGACTGGGAGAAGTCTCGCGAGTTCGAGCTGGCTCCGTTCGGCATGATCGGTATCGAGGGCTCGTTGGCGCTCGTGCTGACCAACCTGGTCAAGACCGGCAAGATCACCTACCAGCGCATGGTGGAGCTCATGTCCATCGCCCCGCGCCGCATCCTCGGCGTCGACGAGGTCAGGATCGAGGCCGGCTCGCTTGCCGACATCACCGTGTTCGATCCCGAGATCCGCTGGACGATCGGCGAGGACGGCTTTGAGTCCCGCGCCCATAACTGCGGCTTCACGGGCACCGAGGTCTGCGGTCGCGCCACCGACGTGTTCGTGGGCGGCAAGGCGACCCTACGCGATGGCGTCGTCTGCTAGCCGCGCGCATTTGCTACCATAGGTACCAACCGTTAGCTGCGGGCCGGGTGCGCCATCTCGCAAGAGGGGTGCCTCGGCCCGTTGAGTTTCGCTTATCAAGAGAGGAGACGCGTATGCCCCAGCCTTCTTCGGCTCGGCTGCATGAGTTCAGGATCGTCTCGAACGACAAGATCGCCGACGACACCTATGCGCTCGTCATCGAGGCCCCGGCGCTCGCAGCCGCCATCAAACCCGGACAGTTCATGAATTTCGAGGTTCCCGGCAACGCCATGAGCTTGCTGCGCATCCCGCTGTCCTACGCCCGCGCGGACGCGGACGCCGGCACGGTCGAGATCTGGTACGCGGTGGTGGGCGAGGGCACCGAGCGCCTGTCGCAGATGCGGCCCGGCGACACCTCGACGGTGCTCGGCCCCGGCGGCCACGGGTGGAGCGTGCCCGAGGGCTGCTCGCGCGCGCTGCTCGTCGGCGGCGGCATCGGCGTCCCCCCGCTGGTTCCGCTGGCCGAGCAGCTGCACGCCCAGGGTGTCGAGTTCGACGTGTGCCTGGGCGCCAAGACGGCGACCGCCGGCGTGGGCAGCTCGGAGCTCGACGCGCTCGGCGCGCACGTCATCGAGATCGCGACCGATGACGGTACGGACGGCTACCACGGCTTCGTGACCGACCCCGCCGCCAAGCTGCTCGACGAGAAGCGCTACGACTACGTCGCCACCTGCGGCCCGGGCGTCATGATGTCCAAGGTCGCCGAGTCCGCCGCCAAGGTGGGCGCGTACTGCGAGGCGTCGCTCGAGCGCATGATGAGCTGCGGCTTCGGCGCCTGCAGCACCTGCAACGTCGAGACGACGGAGGGTATGAAGGGCGCCTGCATGTGCGGCCCCGTGTTCGATGCATCCAAGGTGGTGGTCTGGTGAGCCAGGTGAATATGGCCGTCGATTTCGGCGGCATCAAGATGAAGAACCCCATCAACACCGCGGCCGGCACGTTCGGCCAGGGTTGGCAGTTCGAGCCGTTCATCAACGTGAGCGACCTGGGCGCCATCACGACCAAGGGCTGCGCGGCCGAGCCGTGGCCCGGCAACCCGGCGCCCCGCATGTGCGAGATCCCCGGCGGCATGATGAACTCCGTCGGCCTGCAGAACCCCGGCGTCCGCGGGTTCGCCGAGGAGTCCGGCGAGTACCTGGCCGACCTCACGGCCAAGGGCACGCAGGTCATCTGCCAGGTGGCGGGCCACTCCACCGAGGAGTACGTGCGCGCGCTCGAGCTGTTCTGCGAGCTGTGCCCCTGGGCCGCCGGCTTCGAGATTAACGTGAGCTGCCCCAACATCTCGGCGGGCGGCGCTGCCTGCGGCTCGACGCCCGAGGGCGCCGCCGAGGTCATGCGCGCGTGCCGCAAGGTCACGGACAAGCCGCTTGTCGTCAAGATGGCCCCGGTCCGCGTGGCGGAGATCGCCCGTGCGCTCGAGGCGGAGGGCGCCGACGGACTGTCGGTCATCAACTCCATCTCCGGTATGGCCATCGACGTGCACACGCGCAAGAGCCGCCTGTCCAAGCCCACGGGCGGCATGTCCGGCCCGCTGTGCCACCACATCGCCGTGCGCATGGTTTGGGAGGTCGCCAACGCGGTGGACATCCCCATCAACGGCGTGGGCGGCGTCATGACCGGTGAGGACGCGGCGGAGTTCATCCTTGCTGGCGCGACCTGCGTGTCGGTCGGCATGGCCAGCTTCGTCGACCCGACCGCCTCGGTGCGCATCCTGCATGAGCTCGAGGACTGGGCCGCATCGCAGGGCGTGTCCGACATCAACGAGCTCCGGGGGGCCGTCATATGCTAGATTCCGATGCCCGCGACCGCGTGATCGTCGCCATCGACTGCGGGCGCGAGGAGGCGCTCGACCTCGCCGACCGCCTGTCGGGCCATGCCCGGTGGCTCAAGGTCGGCATGACGCTGTTCTACGCCGAGGGCCCCGCGATCGTGGCCGAGATGCGCGAGCGCGGGTTCAAGGTCTTCCTCGACCTCAAGCTTCACGACATCCCGCATCAGGTGCGCGGCGCCGCCGAGGCGGCGGCGCGCACCGGCGCGGACCTGCTGACCATCCACGGCCTGGGAGCCGGCGCCATGATGGCCGCCGCGCGCGAGGGCGTGGAGGCGGCCGCCGAGGGCGGTGAGCGCGCGAAGGTCATCGCGGTGACCGTGCTCACGAGCATGGACCAGGCCGCGCTGTCCTCCATCGGCGTCGAGTCGCCGGTTGCCGAAGAGGCCGACCGCCTGGCCGGCCTGGCCGCGCAAAACGGCATCGACGGCGTGGTGTGCTCGCCGCAGGAGGCCTCCCGCATGCGTGAACTTCTGGGTGAGGGGGCGCTTGTCGTGACGCCCGGCGTGCGTCCGGCGGGCGCGGCGCTCGGAGACCAGAGCCGCGTCGCCACGCCCGCTCAGGCCATCGCGCGCGGCGCGAGCCATATCGTCGTCGGCAGGCCCATTACCAGCGCGGACGATCCCGTCGCAGCCTATGAAGCCATCGTCGCCGAGCTCGTCGAGCAGGTCTAGTTTCTCCATGTCGTGCCGCGCCTATCGCGAAACTTTCGTGGAGCGAAGCCGAGAATGTCCATTCTTCCTGCGGTTTTGCTTGAAGTTTGGGAACACATCGACTAAGGTATTACGGCGCATGAGTGCAAAGACCGCAGGTCACGCGCTTGCGTTCAATGATTTATGGTAAGTAACCCTACGTAATTGGAGGTATCATGGCGCTTCCTCAGCTCACCGATGAGCAGCGCAAGGCCGCTCTGGAGAAGGCTGCTGCCGCCCGTCACGCCCGTGCCGAGCTTCGCGAGAAGATCAAGAAGGGTGAGATCTCGCTCGAGTCCGTCCTCAACTCCGACGATCCGATCGCCTCTCGCATGAAGGTCTCCACCCTCATCGAGTCGCTCCCCGGCTACGGCAAGGCCAAGGCTGCCAAGATCATGGACGAGCTGGGCATTTCCGCTACGCGTCGTGTCCAGGGTCTCGGTGTCCGCCAGCGCGAGCAGCTCCTCGAGCAGCTCTCCCGTTAAGTGAGCGGCTACACCCCTAAGCTCTTTGTGATTTCCGGACCGTCAGGTGCAGGGAAGGGGACGCTGGTTGCGCGCATCCGCGACCGGTATCCTCGGCTCGGCCTGACGGTTTCCGCTACCACACGGGAGCCGCGCGAGGGCGAGATCGACGGAAAGAGCTACTACTTCCTGACCGATGAGGAGTTTTCCCGCCGTGTCGAGGCGGGGGAATTCGTCGAGTGGGCGCATGTGCACGGCCATTGCTACGGCACGCTCGTGAGCGAGGTCACGTCCAAGCTGGACAGCGGCAGCTCCCTGGTGCTCGAGATCGATGTGCAGGGCGCCTTCCAGGTCAAGGAGCGCTTCCCCGATGCCGTCCTCGTGTTCATCATGCCCCCTTCGCTCGCCGTACTGAAGCAGCGCCTGAGCGACCGCGGAACCGAGACCGACGAGTCGCTCACCTTGAGGATGGCCAACGCCGAGCGCGAGATGGCGCTCGCCGACCGCTACGACGACGTGGTGGTCAACGACGACCTCGAGCGCGCGACGGGCGAGCTGTTGGGTGTTATCGAGAAGCATGAAAGGAACTGAGACGTCATGTCCGTAATCAAGCCCCGTATCGACGACCTGCTGGAGAAGACGGATAACAACCGCTTCCTTCTGGCATCGCTCGCCTCCAAGCGCGCCTGCGACATCAACAGCATGCTGCGCGGCCAGCACAGCCGCGTTCTGGCCGTTCAGGATGTCGACGATATCACCATCGCGCTGTCCGGCGCCGACACCATCTCCATGGCCATGGATGAGATCCTCGACGGAGACATCTCCTACGACCACGAGCGCTACGTGTCGGCCCTGCAGCACGCCAACCCGGAAGCGTAGCGCGTATGGCGAGCCGCGTTTGCCTGGTCCATTATCACGAGATCGGGCTCAAGGGTAAAAACCGCGCGCGTTTCGAGCATATTCTCATGGATAACCTGAAGGCGGCCTTGGCCGCCTTTTCCGTGGCGACGATCGCGCGCATCTCCGGCCATATCCTCGTGACGTTCTCCGTCGCGGGGGAGGCCGAGCGCGCGTTCGAGCTCATCGCACGCGTTCCGGGCGTCGCCCGGGTCTCGCTGGCGTTCCACACCAACCGCGAGGCGCATGAATACTGCCAGGCGGCGGTGCGCGCCCTGCGCGAGGCAGGGGAGTTCTCCTCCTTCAAGGTCGCCGCGCGCCGTTCGAACACCGACTACGAGCTCACCTCGATCGACCTCAACCGGCAGGTCGGCGAGGTGCTATGCGAGGCCTTCCCCGACAAGAAGGTCCTCATGCACGACCCCGACATCCAGGTTCATGTGCTCGTGGTCCAGGGCAGCGTCTACGTGTATGCCAAGAGCATTCCGGGCGTGGGAGGTCTGCCGCAGGGGAGCGCGGGCAAGGTCGTGACCCTGCTCTCGAGCGGCATCGATTCCCCGGTGGCCACGTGGATGCTCGCGCGCCGCGGCGCCACGCCCGTCCCGGTGCACTTCTCGGGCCGTCCCCAGACGGCCGATACGAGCGAGTATCTTGTGCAGGATGTGATCGAGGCGCTGGCCCCCGCCGTGAAGATCCCGCGCCTCTACGTCGTCCCGTTCGGCGATTGCCAGCGCGAGATCTCGCTCGCCTGCCCGAGCGACCTGCGCGTGATCATGTATCGCCGCGTGATGTACTCCGTGGCCGAGCGGATCGCCAGGCTCGAGAACGCCAAGGCCATCGTGACGGGCGAGTCGCTCGGTCAGGTCGCCTCGCAGACGCTTGAGAACATCATGGCGGTCAACGAGGTCGCGAGCCTTCCGGTGTTCCGCCCGCTGATCGGTTCGGATAAGCAGGAGATCATCGCGCGCGCCAAGCAGATCGGGACCTATGAGATCTCGACGCAGGATGCCCCTGACTGCTGCACGCTGTTCATGCCCCGCCGTCCCGAGACGCACGCAAAGATGGACAAGGTTCACGAGGCATGGGACATGTTCGACCACGATGCGATGATCGACCAGCTCGTGCGCGATGTCGAGCACATCGATTTTCCGCGTCAGCCGTAACGAGGAGCTGTCAATCATCTCGCTAAACGCCCGGCACAGGATGCCGGGCGTTTTTGTTTTCAGCCCGGATGCGGAAGCGGCCGGTGCCTCCCGCCTTTGCCCGGTACATGGTGCGGGGAGCACTCGGACAATCATGCGCCTTACCGGAGTCCAACGCGTCCGTCGGATTCGCGGCAAGCGTCCGGTAAGGTCGCACGCCAGTATTTGAGATCCTTGACGCCTGCCGTCGTTCCCCATGGTTGCATGGGGTGCAGGAGGTGGCTCGTATGGCTCAGTTGGAATCGAAGGCGCAGCATCCGGTGGAGGCGGCGAAGCGGCGCGTTCGGCAGAATCCCGCACTTCTGGCGGCGCTTCTCGTGGCGGCGGTGGCGATCGCGGCGGTGTGCGCGATCGGCATCTGGCAGGCGACCGGCGACGGCGTGCTCATCGAACAGGGGGCGGCACCGGTGCCCGAGACGGATGGGGTGCAGGGAGATGTGCCGGATGCAGACGGGTCGGGGGAGGACGGCGCGGATGCCGTCGATGATCAAGACGTTGCGGCGACGTCCTCTTCGCTTGTCGTCGACGTGGACGGCGCCGTCTCGAACCCCGGCGTCTACGAGCTTGCCGCGGACGCGCGCGTGAACGACGCTATCCAGGCCGCCGGAGGCCTTACGAGCGAGGCCGATGCCGCGGCGATAAACCGCGCCGCCCTTCTGACCGACGGCCAGAAGGTCTACGTTCCCCATGTCGGCGAGGAGGTCGAGACGACCGCGGGCGCGGCGACACCTGCGAGCCCGGGCGCCGCATCGTCGGATGCGGGCCCCGTCAACATCAACACGGCGTCCGTCGACGACCTCGACACGCTTCCGGGCGTCGGCCCCTCCACGGCGCAGGCCATCGTCGACGATCGCACGCAGAACGGGGCGTTCGCCAGCATCGAGGACATCATGCGCGTCTCGGGAATCGGCGAGAAGAAGTACGAGAAGCTGAAGGGCCTGATTTGCGTGTAGGGGCCGCGCCCGCGGACGCCGGACTGCCGCCGCGCCCCTATGTCCCGCCCCTGTGCGCGGCCTCGGCCTCGGCATGTGCGGTCTGCGCCCTGCTGCTTGACCGCGCGTGGGCGAACCGGTGCGCCGGGGCGGACGTATGGCTTCCCATCACGGTCGTGGCGGGCGTCGTGGCCGTGGGTGCGGCCCTCGTCGCGCTGTCGGCCATCCCCTTTGCGCGGCGCGCCGGTTATGCGCGCGCCGCGCTGTTCTGGGCGGGGATCTTGTGCATCGCCTCGAGCCTCTCGAGTGCCATCTGGATCCAAGGGCTTCAACGGGACGGGGAAGCGTTTGCGGGTTCGGCCAGCCGGTACCGGTATGAGGCCTGCTCCGATGCCAGCCGCGGTGCGTTCGGCGTCTCGTTTACCGCCGAGGCGTACGATGACGAGGGTCGTCGCGCATGCCGCGTACGCGTCACGGCGCAGGAGGCGTTCGCTGCGGGAGATGTGCTGTCGCTGGTGGGGCGCATAGAGCCGCTCGACGACTCCGAATGGGGGCGGTCCCGTTTCATGAGGGGCGAGATCGCCACGGTGCGCGCCGTGCGCGTGACCGACGCGGCCTCAGGAGGCTTCGATCCCGTTCGCGCGCTGCGCCAGGCGTCCGTCGACGCCATCGATCCCGCGCGCAGCGCCGCCCGAGCGCTCGTGGCGGGAACCGTGTGCGGGAGCGTCACGGATCTCAACCAGACCGATGCGTCGGATGTGTTCTCGGCGACCGGTCTGTCCCATCTCGTCGCTGTCTCGGGAAGCCATCTCGCGCTCATCTCGGCGTTCGTCTCGAAGCTGCTCGACCGCATCGAGTGCTCGCGCACGGCGCGCTTCGCTGTGGTCGGCGCGCTTTCGGTCGCCTACGTCCTGTTCACCGGGTGCGCGCCCTCCGCCGTTCGCTCGGCCATCATGGTGTGCTTGGCCATGACGGCGCAGGGCGCGGGGCGGCGCGGCCACGGCATATCGGCGCTCGCGCTCGCCGTCTGCGGGTTCGTGCTCATGTGGCCGGGCGTGGTGTTCGACCTCGGCTTTCAGCTCTCCGCGATGAGCGTGCTGTTCATCTCGCTGTTCGGGACCTATGTCGCCCATCTGCTTCGGCGCGCGGGGCTGCCGAGGGTGTTCGCGGACCCGCTGTCGCTCACGCTTGTGGCCCAATGGGCGACGCTTCCTCTGACGCTGCCCGTGTTCGGCGAGCTTTCTCTCGTGGCGCCTGCGGCGAATCTCGTCGTCGGACCCCTGATGAGCGCCTTGCTCGTATGCGGGCTCGCGCTCGTCTGGCCCTGTATCGCGCTTCCCCCGCTGTGCGCGCTCATGGCGATACCCGAGGCGCTGGCGAACATCTCCATCTTCGCCGCCGAGCTGTTAGCGTCCGTTCCGTTCGCATCCATCCGCGTTTCGGCGGAGGGCCCCGTGATGGCGATTCCCTATGTCGTGGCCGCTGCGGTCTACGTGTGCTGGCCCGACCCGAAGCGCTGGCAGCTTCTCTTCGGCGTTTCGCTGGCGGCCGGCTCGTGCGGCTGCTGGTTTGCGTACTGGCAGGTGTTCGCCCCGCCGGCGATCATCGTGCTCGATGTCGGGCAGGCGGACTCGATCCTCGTGCGCGACGGATCGCAGACGCTGCTGGTCGATGCGGGCGTGGATGAGGCGGCCGCCGAGGCGCTCGCGCGCAACCATGTGCTGCAGCTCGACGCCGTGCTCATCACCCATTGGGACCAAGACCACTGGGGAGGGCTGCCCGACGTGCTCGGGACCGTCGAGGTGGACAGGATCCTCGTGGCACGGGGCGCCGCGGCCCGCGTCCCGTCCGAGCTTCTCGATCTGCTGCCGTGCGCATGCACCGAGCTCTCGGTGGGCGACCGCATCTCTGTCGGCGGCTACACCTGTGATGTCGTATGGCCGCGCGAGGAGGTGGCGGGGGAGGAGAACGCCGACTCGGTGGTGCTCGACGTCTCGTACGCGGGGCCGGCGGGATCATACAGCATGCTGCTCACCGGGGACACGGAGGTCGACCAGGAGCTGGCGTACGCCGACGCGGTGGGAACGGTCGACATCTTGAAGCTTGGGCATCACGGGTCCGCCGCGTCGGTCGACGAGGAGGTGCTCGACCTGCTCGATCCGAGCGTCGCTGTGGCCAGCGCGGGCAAGGACAATGCCTACGGCCATCCCGATCCCGCCTGCGTGCTGGCGGTCGAGCGGCACGGCGCGGCCTTCGCGTGCACGAAGGATGCGGGGGATCTGACTGTGGAGCCCCATGACGGCGGGTTTCGTGTGAGGGCGCGGGGCACATCGGGGTAGAATGGGCCTTTAAGGAAACGCCGGTCAATTCATGCGGCATCCGCCGCGAGATCAATCGACCAGCGTTTCCGCGCGATCGAAAGGAGCCGCCCCATGCCCGAGGCGTCGCTGCTGCCCGCCTACCTTATCGTCGGCGCAGATGAGTACAAGCGCTCCCATGCCGTGGAGCGCATGAAGGCCCGTCTCGAGAAGAGCGGTATGGCCGAGTTCAACCTCGACGAGCGCGATATGACGCGCGACCCCGCCATCGACGATATCGTCGCCTCGCTGAACACGTTCCCCATGGGTGCGGATTTCCGCCTCGTCATCCTCGACGGCTGCGATCGCCTGCCGAAGACCGTGAGCGAGCCGCTTGTCGAGTACCTCGCCAACCCGTCTCCCACCACCGTCTGCCTGATCGTGGCGAACACGCTGGCCAAGAACACGAGGCTGTACAAGGCGGTCGCGAAGATCGACAAGAAGGCGATCGTCGACTGCACGCCCAAGAAGGCCTGGGAGATGCCCAGGCAGGTCGTGTCCATGGCGCGCGCACACGGTAAGGTCATGAGCCTGGCCGCCGCCGAGGCGCTGGTCAGCCGCGCGGGTGAGGCCTCGCGCATGCTCGACAACGAGCTCAAGCGCCTTTCGCAGATGATCGAGGGCCCCGAGATCACCGTCGACGATGTCGAGCGGCTTGTGATGCGCACGGCCGAGGTCAAGCCGTGGGACTTCCTGAACGCCGTTTCCGCCCGCGACCTGCCGCGCGCGCTCGAGCTGTTGGCGCTCCAGCCGGATCGCAGCGAGGTCCGGCTGTTCTCGCTGCTCGTCACCCGCTTGCGGGAGCTCATCGTGGCCAAGGCCCTTGATGCGCGCGGGGCGGGGCGGGAGCTCGCGGCCACCCTCGGCGTTCAGAGCTGGCAGGTGAAGAACCATCTCACATGGGCGCGCCGCTACAAGATGGCCGAGCTCGTCGATGCGCTCTCCGCGGCCGTCGATGTCGAGGCCGCCCTCAAGGGTTCGCGCGATTCCGCCCTCGCCCTGCGCATGTGGGTGATTCAGATCTGCTCGCCGCGCAACGAGAGAAGGGCCGGCTGACCGCCTACGCGCGCGTCTGCAAGGCACCGATGACACAAAACGGACCGTTTGGCACGCTCATATGACCGATAACCCTGTCAAGTGGCAAAAACGGCCCAACCCGCCTGGCCAAAGGCGGGTCGGGCCCTTCCGCTC
>NZ_NFJE01000023.1:0-13575 GCF_002159695.1 Collinsella sp. An271
CCTACTCCATCGTGGGCGAGCCCGACCCGCTGCAGTGGGAGGACAAGGTCGTCGCCATCGTCGAGGCGCGCGACGGCACCATCCTCGACGTCATCCGCCAGATCAAGCCCTACACCTTCGAGTAGCGCTTCCTGGTGGCGACAGCTTTTCCGCGCATATGCGCCGGGCCCCCGACAGCACCTGCTGCCGGGGGCCCGGTTCTTTTTTGGACGGGGACGGGTTGTTTGGGGACGGGTTCGTTCCGACCAACCCGTCTAGTATGAGATATCGTCGAGTGTGAAGAGGCCCTCAAGCAGGGAGAAGAAGATACCGAGCGACAGCAGGTCCGCGGCCCCTCCGGGGCTGACGTTCGTACGGATGAGCTCGCGATCGTAGGCGGCAAGCGTACGAATCAGCTCGTCATCCGACACGTCCCGCTCGTCAAGTGCACGGCAGAACGCGCGGTGCGACACGAGCGCATCGGGGCCGCCGCGATGGACCACGTTGGTGTCCTCGAGCTCCGCCATGAGCTTCACGAGCGCGCGAAGCAGCACGATCCGCGCACCTCCCGGCGCGTGCCGGTCGGATCGTTGCGAGCGGAGGTAGGGGAGCAGCGTCTGCGCGAGCTGGGGGTACCCTTGGGCCGCCTCGCCGCGCACGCCCTGCATGCCGCGGGCGAGCAGCAGCGCCTCGCCATGGGAGAGCTCGACGGACCCGTCGGAGGCCGAGACACGTTCGTGAAGCGCGCGCACGTCATGGTCGAGCAGCCCCGCCCCCATGCGGGAGACGAGGTCGAGCACCTCTCCTGTACTGCTCTCATCGAGTGCGGATATGCCGTCCGCGGGCACATCGACACCGAGCGCGCCGACCGCGCCGAGCACGAGCGCGAAGGTGAAGTTGGCGCCCTTGTGCGTGTTGACCCCATCCGTCGCGGCAAACATCGCCGTCTCGGCACGGACGCCGATGCGGCGCACGGCGTCGGCAAGCGCGGCGGGGTCGACGGGGCCCAGCTCGGATCCGGCGGCAACGTATTCGGCAAAAAGCGGCCCCAAGGCACGGGCGCTCGCCATGAACGTCGAAAGGTCCATGTCGGTATGGGCACCGGTGGTCGCACAGTCCACCAGGCCGGGCTTCGGGGTCAGTCGGGCCTCGGCGACAAGGGAGGCCTCGGCAAGGCGCGCGAGCCCGCAGGCTCGCGCGTTCACGTTGTTATCTGATGCCACAGTCCATCATTTCTTCGTTGACCACACCGTAGGAGTTCTTCAGGTGGGTGCGAACGACCTGCTCGATCTTCTTTTCAGGGCCGAACCGCATGGCGAGGTAGATGCCCCAATGCTCCTGCATGGCCTCGTTGCGGCGTACCTCGGGGCGGGCGGAGACGTTGCGGAAATAGCGGGTGTAGGCCTGAAGCGGCTCGATGATGCTCTGCAGGCGCGGGCTGTCGGCTTTCTTGAAGATGAACTGGTTGAATTCATCCCAGTTGTGCACGACGCCCTCCACGTCGTTGGCCGCGTTCAGACGTTGCCCCTTCTCGAGCAGGCGGCGCAAATCCTCGAAGTCGTCTTCGTTCATGTTGCGCGCGGCCTTGGTGGTGGCAAGAATCTCGAGGACGACGCGGATCTCGTAGACCTCGTCGGCGTCGTGCTTGCTGATGCCGCGTACCGTCACGCCGCTGCCGGGCTTGCGATCGACGAGGCGATCGGTGGCAAGCTGATCGAGTGCGGCGCGGATGGGCGTGCGGCTGATGTGGAGCGACTGAGCGAGCTGCTTCTCGTTGATGGCGGTGCCCGCAGGAATGCGCCCTAAGGTGATTGCCTGCTTGAACGCGTCGAACAACACGTCTTTGAGCGGCGCGTTTTTGGAAAGATCGAGAAACTCGCACAGGGTGAGCATCAAGTGTTCGGTGTCCATGCCAACCTCCTGCGCATTAATCGAATTGTTCCTGAACAAGTATACACGCACTAACACGGCCAATCGTGCGAGACAGGACTGGTTGCCGGCGACAACGGCTCCGTAGACGAATGGATTGCCCGGCGGCGCGATATGAAGAAAGCCGCGACCACCGAGGCGGTCGCGGCTTTGGAAAGAGGGACCCGATTTACGCGTGGACCCAAGCGGGCATTAGCCCTGCGGGATGTACAGCGGGATGGCGCCCGTGGCCATGATCGTGATGACGAAGATCACGAAGATGCACGCGGCCCACTTGCCCGCGGCGCGCTGCCACTCGCCCAGATCCTGGCCGGTAAGACGCAGGAGCAGGTAGATGAAGGCGGTCAGCGGGGAGAGCAGGTGGAAGGCCTGACCCATGAGGGAGGCGAGGGCCATCTGCAGACCGGTGAAGCCGTAGGCGTAGCCAGCCTCGGCGATGGCGGGCATGACGCCGAAGTAGAAGCCGTCGTTCGAGATGAAGAACGTGCCGGGCGCGGAGATGAGGCAGACGATGAGGCCCCAGAAGCCGGCGAGCTGCTGCGGGATGATGGCGATCAGCGACTGCGCGACCGCGTCGGACATGGACAGACCGAGCTCAGAGTCGCCCTGGAACAGGCCCATGAAGATGCCGGCGCCGAAGATCAGGATGACGACCTGCACCGCGTCGCCGCCGTTGGCGCCGATACGAGCGTTCTGGTCCTTGATCTTGGGGTAGTTCACGAGCAGGGCGATGATGGTGCCGAGCATGAACAGCATCTGGTTGGGCAGCGAGATGGCCTCGATGAAGGAACCGGCGACCAGCCAAGCGATGAGCACGATGGTCATGATGGCGTTGAAGGCCCAGTTCTGGGGACGACGGAGCTCGATGGTCTCGGGGTCGTCGATGGCGCACAGCTCGTCGATCTCAGCCTGCGAGAAGTCCTTGACGCCCAGGCGAGCGCGCTCCTTCTTACCCATGTAGCGGGCAACGACCACGATGTTGAAGATGACGGAAATGATCATGCCGGGCAGGAGGTAGGACAGGATGTCGCCGCCGACGTTGGTGACCGCCATGGCGCGGGCCGTGGGGCCGCCCCAGGGCAGCAGGTTCATGACCGTGTTCTGGAGGATGACCAGGACGGCGAGGTTCATCTTCTTCATGCCGAGCTTCTCGTAGATCGGCAGGAAGGCGGCGCAGCACACGAGCGTGGTGGTGGTGCCGTCACCGTTCATGGAGATGGCAGCCGCCACGACCGCGGTCGCGATGAGGACCTTCATGGGGTCGCCCTTGGCGAACTGGATCATCTTCTTGGTGATGGGGTCGAACAGACCGGCATCAAGCATGATCGAGAAGTACAGAATGGCGAACAGAAGCAGGATGCCCGTGTTCGCGGTGGTGCCCAGGCCGTTCATGACCCAGTCGCCGAGCAGCGTCCACTGGCTGATGTTGCCGGTGGCGATCAGCATGATGAGCGCGAACACCAGCGGGATCGTGCACAGCGAGACCAACGGCGAGAGCTTCTTGGTCATGACCACGAACATGAAGACCGCGATCATGAGCCAGCCGAGGATGGTTATAACCATAACTTCACCCTTCCCTTTCCCTTTTCCTTTTCCTATTAAGACCGACAGATACAGGTACGGCGTACGCAGCTGCGACGTGCAAAAAAACCAGCGGCGCGCACCGTGTGCTCGTTAGCAAATTAACGGTTTTTGCGCGTGCGCTTTGTTGAGGATTGGTAGAAGGAACATCAGAAAAACAGCCGGTACCTGCATAAATATAAACTCCGCAGGTCAAAGCGCATGGACGCAAAACTCCAAAAACGCAGCTGGAGAGCGGATACCGTTCACTCCGCCAACCCTACCGTTCGCCGGTGAGAGGGCAGAGAAAAACCACGGTAAACGCAGGGAGGCCGGCTCCCGCTCGTAGAATGAAGTGGTTGAAAACGGGAGGTAGTTTGGGGTGATAGAGACAAAAGCGCACGTATCGGGCACTGTGAACAACGAAAGTGCAATCAGCGGTACAAGCGCGCATATAAAGTTGGTACTGTAATGAGGCACGGCACGTCTGAATGGGCAATCAGCCACTGATTGCCGAGGAAAAACCGAGGGGAAGTGAATATATGGGCTTCTTTGATTGGTTGAGGCGCAAAAACGACGAACCCAGCGCGGTGTCGTCCGCTCCCGCATCAGCGCCCGCGCCGGCGCCCGCCGCGCCAGCGGCGCCCAAGGAGGAGTGGGAACCCGTTCCCGCGTTCCTGCCGGTCGACGCATCCGAGCATCGTCCGGTCATCGTTGCCGCCACGGCCATCGCAGCCGGGGATCGCCCCGACAGCCAGATGGTGGTACGCCGCGTCAGCGTCGTGAACCCCGAGCACCGGCTCGTATCGTGCATCGCTTCGTCGATCGCCGCCGGCGCTTTGGAAAACAGCCAGTTCGTAGTCAAGGGTGTCTACAAGAAAAAGTAATTGGAGGAGGACCATGCTTCGCAAATTCAAGATCTCGATCGACGGGACCCAGTACATGGTGGAGATGGAGGAGATCGGCGCGCCGACCCCCACTCCCGCTGACGCCGTAGCCGCTCCCGTGGCTGCTCCCGCACCTGCAGCCGCTCCGGCTCCTGCCCCGGCTCCCGAGCCCGCCGCCGCGCCTGCCGCCGCGACCGCCAGCGCTCCCGCCGGCGCCAAGGTCCAGACCGCCCCGATGCCCGGCAAGATCGTTGACATCAAGCTCAACGTGGGCGACGCCGTCTCCAACGGTACGGTCGTCATGGTGCTCGAGGCCATGAAGATGGAGAACCAGATCATCGCCGAGTCCGACGGCAAGATCGCGTCCATCGCGGTCGCCAAGGGCGACATGGTGAACCCCGGCGACGAGCTGTTCAGCATCGCCTAAGACGGCAGCACCTGGGTGCGCGAACTCCCGCGCACATCGTATCTATAGGAGGATTGACCATTGGAAATTCTGTCTACCGCAGTTGACGTGCTTACTGCGGGCGTGCTTGGGCTCGCTGCGGAGCCCGGCCGCCTCGTCATGATGCTCGTCGGCATCGTGCTCATGTACCTGGGCATCAAGAAGGAATACGAGCCGACCCTGCTCGTGCCGATGGGTCTGGGCACCATCCTGGTGAACATTCCCGACTCCGGCGTGCTCGCTTTCGGCGGAGAGCCCGGCCCGTTCCAGATCCTGTTCGACATGGGCATCGACACCGAGCTGTTCCCGCTGCTGCTGTTCATCGGCATCGGCGCCATGATCGACTTCGGCCCGCTTCTGGCAAGCCCGTTTTTGCTGCTGTTCGGCGCTGCCGCCCAGTTCGGCATCTTCTTCGTCATCATCGTCGCCGGCCTGCTCGGCTTCAACCTGGCAGACTCCGCCTCCGCCGGCATCATTGCTGCGGCAGACGGCCCCACGTCGATTTTCGTGGCGAACTCGCTGCAATCCAAATACCTCGGCGCCATCATGGTGGCGGCCTACTCCTACATGGCACTCGTGCCCATCATCCAGCCGATCGCCATCAAGGCCGTGACCACCAAGAAGGAGCGCCAGATCCGCATGGTCTACAAGCCGGGCTCGGTTTCGCAGACCGCAAAGATCATCTTCCCGGTCGTCATCTGCATCGTCGCTGGCCTGATCGCGCCCGCTTCGCTGCCGCTGGTCGGCTTCCTGATGTTCGGTAACCTGCTGCGTGAGTGCGGCGTGCTGGACAACCTGTCCAAGTCCGCGCAAAACGAGCTCGTGAACCTCATCTCCATCCTGCTGGGCCTCTGCGTGTCCGTGCGCATGCAGGCCGGCGAGTTCCTGCAGGTCGACACGCTCATCATCATGGGCCTCGGTCTTCTGGGCTTCGTGATGGACACCGTGGGCGGCATCATGTTCGCCAAGGTGCTGAACATCTTCCGCAAGGAGAAGATCAACCCCATGATCGGCGCGTCCGGCATCTCGGCGTTCCCCATGAGCTCCCGCGTCATCCAGCGTCTTGCCACCGAAGAGGATCCCGGCAACTTCATCCTCATGCAAGCAGCCGGTTCTAACGTGGCCGGCCAGATCGCATCGGTCGTCGCCGGTGGTCTGATCTTGGGTATCGTCCCCGGTCTGATGTAAGGAAGGGGGAGCTACGTTGACTACCGCTATCCTGAGCGAATCCCTGTTGATCCTGGCCCTTGGTTGGGGCGGCATCTTCGTCGTCATGATCATCATCTACCTGGTGTCCATGGCGCTCATGAAGATGTTCCCGGCCGATAAGGACAAGTAAGCACGCAGGCACCCGGGCGCGTCTTGTCCTTCGCGACAAGGCGCGCCCGCCGATTCTTTGCGCCGCGCAAGCGCATGATGTATATGAGGGGAGTGGAAAGATGAGCGACGCCGCGAACGGGATCCAGACGGCATCCGCGCTCGTGAGCCGCGTGTTCTGCGGTCCCGAGGCCCAGCTTCCCGATATGCTCGATGCGCGCGAGCGCCGCGCCGCGATGCAGCGCACGCTGCTCGCCGGTGCGCGCGACGGCGAATCGCTGCTTTCCATCACGCTGTCCATCCCCGGTCCGCACAAGACGTCCGACGTGCTCGAGCGCGTCTTCGACGAGCTGGTGGATCAGGCCGTGGACGCGCTCGACGGCGCTGCCGTGCGCGAGCGCACGAGCTTGGGCGGCGTGTCCGGCCCCGAGCTGATGATGCTCGTGGAGCTCGAGCCGCTTGAGCTCAAGCGGCGCGTGTCGGCCGTTGAGGAGACCCATCCGCTGGGACGTCTCGCCGACCTCGATGTGCTCGGACGAACGGGCGATACGCTCTTCTCGGTGCAGAGGACCGAGATCGGCCTGGCTCCGCGCAGGTGTCTCATCTGCGACGGAGAGGCCAAGGCGTGTGCCCGTTCGCGCGCGCACACCGTGCTTGAGATGCAGGAGAAAATAGCCGAAATCATAAGCCAAGGGGGTTATATCTAAATCATGAGCAAGCAGATCAAGTTCACCGAGACCGTCCTGCGCGACGGCCAGCAGAGCCAGATCGCGACCCGCATGCCCATCGAGGACATGCTGCCGATTCTGGAGACGATGGACAAGGCGGGCTACTACGCCCTCGAGGTCTGGGGCGGCGCGACGTTCGACTCGTGCCTGCGCTACCTCAACGAGGATCCGTGGGAGCGCCTGCGCACCTTCCGCGCTCACGTGAAGAACGCCAAGCTGCAGATGCTGCTGCGCGGCCAGAACCTGCTGGGTTACCGCAACTACGCCGACGACATCGTCGAGGAGTTCGTCAAGAAGTCCGTCGAGAACGGCATCGACGTGCTGCGCATCTTCGACGCCCTGAACGACGTTCGCAACCTTCAGACCTCCATCCGCGCCGCCAAGGAGGCCGGCGGCGAGGTCCAGGCCGCGATCTGCTACACCACCAGCGAGGTGCACACGATCCCGTATTTCGTGAACCTCGCCAAGGAGATGGCCAAGGCCGGCGCCGACACCATCTGCATCAAGGACATGGCCGGCGTCCTCGAGCCGGGCGTCGCCTCCGAGCTCGTGGGCGAGATCAAGGCCGCCGTGGACCTGCCGCTCGAGGTCCACACCCACTGCACCGCCGGCATCGCCGAGATGACGCTGCTGAATTCCGTCAAGGCCGGCGCCGACATCATCGACACCGCCATCTCCGCGTTCGCGGGCGGCACGTCCCAGCCCTGCACCGAGTCCATGGCCATCGCGCTGGAGGGCATGGGCTATGAGACCGGTCTCGACCTGGACGCGCTCGAGGCCATCGCCAAGCACTTCGCGCCCGTGCGCGCCCACTTCAAGGAGATCGGCCAGCTCAACCCCAAGGTCATGGAGGTCGAGCCCAAGGCGCTGCTGTACAAGGTCCCCGGTGGCATGCTGTCCAACCTCATCTCCAACCTCGCCGACCTGGGCGTGTCCGACAAGTACAACGAGGTGCTCGCCGAGGTGCCGCGCGTCCGCGCCGACCTGGGCTATCCGCCGCTGGTCACCCCGCTGTCCCAGATGGTCGGCTCCCAGGCGCTCATGAACGTCGTGTCCGGCGCGCGCTACAAGGTCGTCCCGAACGAGATCAAGGACTACGTCCGCGGTCAGTACGGCAAGTCCCCGGCGCCCATCGACCCCGAGGTCAAGCAGATGATCATCGGCGACGAGGAGCCCATCACCTGCCGTCCGGCCGACCTGATCGAGCCGCAGCTGCCGCGCATCCGCGAGGAGATCAAGCAGTACGCCAAGACGGAGGAGGACGTGCTCGACTACGCCCTGTTCCCCGATCAGGCGCGCGACTTCCTCGGCCGCCGCGAGGATCCGTTCTACGACGTCCCCGTTCAGGAGGTCGAGGTCTCCATCGAGGCCTAAGGACCAAGCGGGCGGCACCTACGGGTGCCGCCCTTTTTATGTCGATCGATTGACGTTTCCCAAAAAAGGGCGCCCGCCGGTTGTTGCCGGCGGGCGCCCTGTGCGCTTATGAGGCGTTTTTGTTCCCAGGCGTCTTTACTCGCCGAGAATCGTCTTCTTGATGGAAGCGGCGGCCTTCTTGCCGGCGCCCATGGCCAAGATGACGGTCGCGGCACCGGTGACGATGTCGCCGCCGGCCCAGACCTTGGGGTTGGACGTGCGGCCGTCCTCATCGGTCTCGATGAGGCCCCAACGGTTGAGCTCGACGTCAGCGCAGAGCTTGGCGAAGGGGTTGGCGCGCGTGCCGATAGCGGTGACCGCCACGTCGCAGGGGATCGCGAACTCGGAGCCCTCGATGGGGATCGGGCGGCGACGGCCGGAGGCGTCGGGCTCGCCGAGCTCCATGCGCTGGAGCTCGATGGTGGACACGAAGCCGTCCGGACCGGGCATGAAGCGCAGCGGGTTGCACAGCTCGAGGATCTCGACGCCCTCTTCCTTGGCGTGGTGGATCTCGGCGCGACGCGCGGGCATCTCGGCCTCGGTGCGGCGGTAGGCGAGCGTGACCTTGTCGGCGCCCAGGCGCAGCGCGGTGCGGGCGGCGTCCATGGCGACGTTGCCGCCGCCGAAGACCACGACGTTCTTGCCGTGGCGGATGGGGGTGTCGTACTCGGGGAACTCGTAGGCCCTCATGAGGTTCGTTCGGGTGAGGTACTCGTTCGCGCAGTACACGCCGGGCAGGTTCTCGCCCTTGACATGCAGGAAGCGCGGCAGGCCGGCACCCACGGCGAGGTAGAGCGCGTCGTAGCCCTCCTCGAACAGCTCCTCGGCGTCGAACAGGCGGCCGGCGACGGAGTTGTACTCAAAGTGGACGCCCAGGTCCTCGAGGCCCTTGATCTCGCGCTTGACGATCGCCTTGGGCAGACGGAACTCGGGGATGCCGTAGGTCAGCACGCCGCCGCCGGTGAAGAACGCCTCGAACACGGTGACCTCGAAGCCCTCGCGGGCGAGCTCGCCGGCGCAGGCGATGCCGGAGGGGCCGGAGCCCACGATGGCGACCTTGTGGCCGTTTGCGGGCTTGCACTCAGGGGCCTCGCCGACCTCATCGGCCATGTCGCCGATGAAGCGCTCGAGCTGGCCGATAGCGACCGGCTCGCCCTTCTTGCCGAGGATGCACTTGCCCTCGCACTGGTTCTCCTGCGGGCAGACGCGGCCGCAGACGGAGGGGAGCAGGTTGTCGCCCTTGATGGCCTTCAGCGCGCCGGCCCAGTCCTCCTCGCGGATCTTCTCGATGAACTGCGGGATGTGGACGCCGACCGGGCAGCCCTCCATGCACAGGGGCTTTTTGCAGTCGAGGCAGCGGTTGGCCTCGGCGACGGCGTCCTGGATGGTGTAGCCCGTGTCGACCGGGCGGAAATCGCGAGCGCGCTCCTCAGCGGGCTCCTCGTTCGCAGGCGTGCGGGGAGCTCCGATGTTGGGGCGGTACTTTACTTCTGGCATGCGCACTCCTCCTCATAGAGCTTGGTGGAAGTTGCCTCTTCGGCGCGGTAGCTGGCCTGACGATGGGCGAGGTCGTCCCAGTCGACGAGATCGGCGTTGAAGTCAGGGCCGTCGACGCAGGCGAACATGGTCTCGCCGCCGACCTCGACGCGGCAGCAGCCGCACATGCCGGTGCCGTCGACCATGATGGGGTTCAGGCTCGCGACGATGGGGATCTTATGCTCGCGGCAGGTGCGCGCGGAGAACTTCATCATCGGCACGGGGCCCACGGCGAAGGCGGAGTCGATCGCGTCGGTCTCGCACAGGCGGGCGAGCGGCAGCGTGACGACGCCCTTCTCGCCCATGGAGCCGTCGTCGGTCGTGACGAAGAGCTCCTCGAGCGGCAGGGCCGCGAACTGCTCGAAGAGGATCAGCAGGTCCTTGTTACGGGCACCCATGATGACGTAGACCTTCTTGCCCTGCTCGCACAGCATGCGCGCGACGGGGTAGGCGATGGCCAGGCCGACGCCGCCGCCGATGACGGCCACGCGGTCGCCCTCGATCTCGGTCGGCTTGCCCAGCGGGCCGGTGATGTCCTGGATGTAGTCGCCTTCCTCGAGCTTGGACAGGCACTCGGTCGTCTTGCCGACGACCATGAAGATGAATTCGACCCAGCCCTCCTCAGGATTCCAGTTGGCGAAGGTGAACGGCACGCGCTCACCCGTTTCGTTGATGCGCACCATGAGGAACTGGCCAGCATGTGCATGCTTGGCCATCCTCGGGGCGTGGACGCGGAACTCGAAGACCTTCTCCGAGAACTGCGTCTTTTTCAGGATCTTGAACATAGAACCCCTCTCTTATCAGGCGGGGATGCCGCCGTGTTCTTGCGAGCGGAAGCACCCCATGGGTACCCTGCGTGCGCGACGGCCGAATCCGCTGCGGCTTTTCGCCCGCGCGCATACAACCTCAAGTATACCGCGCGGTATTACGGCGTGAATGTCCTGCCCGGCGAAATTGCATTGCGTGGGTTTAGACGGTAAGGCGGTGCCATTTCGGGCCCAGTGCATATCGGGGACGTACCTGTTGCGTGCATGAATGCACGCAACAGGTACGTCCCCGATATGCACCGCGCCCGAAATGACCAGGCTTGGCCTTAACGCTTGCCGTTGACGTTATCGCGCGCGAAGACGACGCCGCGGGTGAGGGCGAGCGCTGCCGCCTCCGCCGCGCGGAACGTCGCGTCGTCGAAATCCTCCGCCTCTTTGGCGCGCAGCTGCTTGAGCACGAAGTCGGCCACCTGCATGCGCCCCGGGGGGTTGCCGATACCCACGCGGATGCGGGCGAACTCGCGGCTTCCGAGTTTGTCGATGATGGAGCGCAGGCCGTTGTGCCCCGCATGGCCGCCGCCGATCTTCACGCGCACGTCGCCTGCGGGGATATCGAGCTCGTCATGGATGACCAGCAGCTCTTCGGGGGAGATCTTGTTCGCTGCGCACAGCTTGGAGATGGGGCCGCCGCTTGTGTTCATATAGGACTGGGGCTTGACCAGCAAGACCTCGCGCTTGCCGCCCTCGGCGTCCGCATCGTTGACCATAATCGAGGCCACCTCGGCGCCGGACTGGTTTTTCCAGTAGGTCACGTTTGCCTGGCGGGCCAGCTCGTCGATGGCGCAAAAGCCCGCGTTATGCCGCGTGCGCGCATATTCCTCGCCGGGGTTGCCAAGGCCCGCGACCATGCGGATTTTCTTCGGTTGAACAGCTGCCATGCGTTTCCCTCCTGTGTTGCGTGTTCCCAACATACTGATAAGTGCCCGTGAACCTGTCAACGAATCGCCGGCACCGCAGAAAATGGCTAGAAATTTCTATTCTGCTGTTACGGTTCTCCCCGAGTGGGTCCAAAACGAGCGGCTGGCGTCTCTTATCTTCTTGCCAAGGGTGGGTTTGCGACATTTGAGGCCATCATGGTCGTATCATAAGCAGCCAATATAGACATATAGGCCAAAGTGAACACCATCATCCAAGTCGTCTGACAGCAAAATAGAAATTTCTAGCCAGTTTGCAAAGAAGTGTAGTCATCTGGCGGGCCATACCGCTATGCCGGCGGCAGGCCGATGGCTGCGCGGAGGCCATTGAGCAATGACTCTTGCCGCGGACGATACCCCTGAATCTGATAACGGAACCTTGTGTGGGCATACTTGAAGAGGGATTGTGCTATGGCTTCAAGTGCGGGAATGTCGCGCATCTGCTCTCTGTTGATGGCTAGGACGCGTATACCCATTGCCTGCATCCCGTTGTTCCTCTTGTCGTCATGAATGCGCGAGTTCTCCAGCTCGTGGACGATCCCGTTGTACTCCATGTCCGTCGACGCTGCGGGGATGTATGCATCGCAGATGGCGTACGGCATCCCAGACGCCACATGTGACGCGCGCGGAGAGAAGTTGATGCGATGATTGAGGATGATGCCGCCTTTCAGTGCGCGACAGTTGAAACCGCCGTACGCATGGGGGAGATAGAACATTCCATAGAGGAGCGACTCGGCCGGCGATCGGGATCCTTTTGCAACGTATTTCGCAGCCTGACGCAAGGGATGGGCTCTATTTCCAGTTGCGGTCTTGATAAAGCGCTTGAGCTGCGCGGGCGTAAGCGCCGGGTCGCATTTGTTGTGGATTTGCTCTATGACGGCTGCCTCAAGTTCTGCTGTCTCAGATTCCTCTTGGTCGTTCTCCTCGTTACTGGAACGCCCTTCTGCTCTCCAATCGGGCCAGATGCCTCCGCGGTCGATCGGTATCGTTGCGTCCGGAGAAAGGGTATAGGTTCCCAGCAGCTCCATAAGCAGCATGAAGGACATGGCAAAGGATTTGCCGGCCAGGTATCGGATGGCGGCATATCCCGGAGAGAGGCAGTACAATCCAGGCTCCACGCGGAGCAGCGATCCAGCGGGTAGCTGCTCGGCAATAACGCGTACGTGGACGTTTTTGTCGAAGACGCGTACTTGAGGCCTACTTACAAGGAGACGTACAGGCTCTTGCTCGGACTCGTCCCAAAAGCCGTGGCGGGCAAGGAGGCCGTAGTCGATTTCACCAAGCGATGAGCCGGCTTGCTGAAGCGCTCGTTTCTGCTCTGCCTTATCGACAACAGGCCAGGTGACAGAGCGATGGATCCGTCTGTCATGGCGTATGCCTCGAATACTTGGTATGTCATCTAATATCAACATAGTTAATAAGATAGCATGTTACAGTATTGAAGAGCCATGAATATATATCACATTACAGAATAAGAAACATGATTGTAATACATATCAAAGTGATAAGAAAAATCGACGTGTGAGCACCGCGACGGAGAGAAAGCCCGGGGCTTACTAGAGCAGATGGGAAAAGTGGCTAGAAATTTCTGTTCTGCTGTTAGCTGAGCCAAGTGAAGACGTCCGGTTTGGCTGTTTTGTCGTTATTGGCAGGTAATAGCGATACGGTAAAGGCCCCGAATACCTCGAATCTGGTCTTGTCGGGAGGTGCGTGGCACTGGCGGGCAGGTTTTTGGCCTGTCCGAGCGGGTCGGGGATGCGGACAAAAAGTTGGACACCCGCGGGTGTCCGGATTGGAGTCCGAATGTACCCCAAGGAGACCAGGGAGCTCGCCCTCGAGGCGCTGCGGCTCGGGTTCAGCGTCCGCGAGGCCGCCGAGCTCGCCGGCTGCAGCCGGCGGTCCGTCCGCACGTGGCGCGCGAAGGGCGCCGGGTGTGTTTCGTCAAGTCTTGCTTTCGGAAAAGAGCACACGTTTCTTTCGGGTCTGCGCACGCAACTTTTTCGGGTCTCGTCACGCGCGCGCCCTCAGACCCCGGACCTT
>NZ_NFJE01000024.1:0-10704 GCF_002159695.1 Collinsella sp. An271
GAGCGGAAGGGCCCGACCCGCCTTTGGCCAGGCGGGTTGGGCCGTTTTTGCCACTTGACAGGGTTATCGGTCATATGAGCGTGCCAAACGGTCCGTTTTGTGTCATCGGCCCCGCCCCTTTGCGCTATACTTACCCCCACGGGCGATTGGCGCAACGGTTAGCGCAGGTGCTTTACACGCACAAGGCTGGGGGTTCGAATCCCTCATCGCCCACCACTTGGCTGTTTCGGTCCCAGCGATGGGACCGTTTCTTTTTTGAGCTCCTTTCAGAGGGATTCGAACCCCGTTGGGGGCGCGGAGCTGAGGAAACGCGCCGAGCATTTGCCGGCGAAGCGCGGCCGACATCCACAAGACGTCGACCGCGAGCGCTTCCGCCGTGCCCGAGCACGCCCAGTGGATCCGCGACCTGAGTGCACGGCTCGCAGCAGGGTCCGGGACGGGTATTTTGGGGCTGGGTCGTTATTACCCAAGGCGGCACAGCGCACTGCCTTGGGTAATAACGACCCCAAAAAACCAGTTCCAAATGTACGCGCTACGCCAGCACCTTCGTCAACCCATCAACCAGGGCATCGGCTTCTGCCTCGCCGCAAATAAGCGGCGGCAGGAAGCGCAGCGTGTGGGCACCGGTCGCGTTGATCACGAAGCCGGCGTCGAGCATCTTGGCCACGACGTCGTGGGCATCGCCCGCCGCCTCGTCCAGGTCGCAGCCGATCATCAGGCCGCTGCCGCGCACCTCAACCACATGAGGCACGCCTGCGAGATTCTCGCGCAGATAGCCGCCCACCCGCTCGGCATGCTCGTCGTACCTGCCGCGCGTGAGCTCGCACAGCACGGCGCACGCCGCGACCGCTGCCAGGCAGCTGCCGCCGAAGGTCGTGCCGTGGTCGCCCGGGCGAAACACGTCCGCGATCTCCTTCTTGGCCACGCAGGCTCCCGCGGGCACGCCGCCCGCGATCCCCTTGGCAAGGCTCATGATATCCGGCTCGACCCCGTAGGTCTGGAAGGCGAAGGGCTTTCCCGAACGGAAGATGCCCGTCTGCACCTCATCGGCAATGAGCACGCCGCCCACACCGTGCACGAGCTCGGCCGCGGCCTCCATGAACTCCTGCGTGAGCGGATGCACGCCGGACTCACCCTGGATAGGCTCGAGCAGCACTGCGCAAATCTCGCTGCCGTAGCGCTCGAAGATCCCGCGGAGCTCATCCACGTCATTCGGCGTGCAGGCGACAAACCCGCCGGGCAGCGGCTTGAAGCTGTCCTGCAGGCGGTCCTGCATGGTTGCGGCGATGGTCTCGAGCGTGCGCCCGTGGAAGCTGCCGCGCAGCGCCACGATGGTGTTGCCACCGTTGCCGGCGCGCTTGGCGTACAGGCGCGCAAGCTTCATCGAGCCCTCGTTGGCCTCGGCACCGGAATTGGCGAAAAACGTCTCCCAGACCTGCTCGCCCTCCGCAGGCGCCGCAGCCGCCAGCAGCGCATCGGCATCGCCCGCGACGGCCGCATCCGCCACGGCGCGGGCGCCGTCCATATCGCCGTTCGCAAGCTTGGACAAAAGCGCCGCAACCTCGCCGCGGTGCTCGATATAGAAGTAATTGGACACGTGCAGCAGCTGTTCCGCCTGCGTGCGCAGCGCATCCGCGAGCACGGGATGGGCGTGCCCCAGGCAGCACACACCGATGCCCGCAAGGAAGTCCAGATACTCGCGGCCGGCATCGTCGACCAGCGTCATGCCGTGGCCCGATACGAAATCGACCTCCGAACGGCCGAACGTATGCATCACGTACGAAGACTCAAGCGTCTTCTGCATAGAAAGAGACATGGTGGTTACCCCTCGCGTTTCCCTAGATGTTTTCGGACAGCCGCGCGGCGAACTGCGTCAACGGATGCGGATGCGTGTCCTGCTCGTAGGCGGCATGCGTCGAATGGATGACGGTACCGACGCCGGCGTCGGTCAGAAGCTCGAGCAGCAGCGAATGCGGCGTCGTGCCGTTAATGATGTGCGAGCGGAAGACGCCCGCCTTGAGCGCATGGATGCAACTTTCGAGCTTGGGGATCATGCCCTTGTCGACCTCGCCGCGCGCGAGCATCTGCTCGGTCTCCTCGAGCGTCAGGTTGGAGATGAGCGAGTCCTTGTCCGAGAAATCCTCGTACAGGCCGTCGACGTCGGTCAGGAAGATCACCTTGTGCGCATGGACCGCCGCGGCGATGTGACCGGCCGCGACGTCGGCGTTGATGTTGAAGAACCCGCCGTCCTCGCCCTGGGCGACCGTGGCCACCACGGGGATGTACTCGTTGTCCATGATGCTCTCGAGATAGTCGGCGTTGACGCGAACGATCTTGCCCACACGGCCGAGCTCGGGGTCGAGCTCGCGGGCGACGATGGTCCCGGCGTCCGCTCCCGATACGCCCACGGCAAGGTTGCCGTGCACGTTGATGGCCGCCACGAGCTCCTGGTTGACCTTGCCGCCCAGCACCTCGCGCACGATCTCCATCGTGGCGTCATCGGTCACGCGCTGGCCGTGCTTGAACTCAACGGGGATATCGTAGTGCGACAGCGCCTCGTTGATGTCCTTGCCGCCGCCGTGGACGATCACCGGCTTCATGCCGATGATCTTGAGCAGCACGATGTCGCTCATGACGTCGGCGCGCAGCTCGGAGTCGACCATGGCCGCGCCGCCGTACTTGATGACGACGGTCTTACCGGTCAGGTTCTTGATCCACGGAAGCGCCTCGAACAGAAGCTGGGCGGTTTCCTCGTCGGAACGGGATGCGGAACGTGAATCGCGTGCGTACTTCATGTGCGGTCTCTTTCAATAGATGGCCGCCCGCATGACGGGCGGGCGGCCGGCCCCGATGCGGGGCCATGGATGGTTCGGCGAGGGCCGAGTACAACCTATGTACGGTAGTCGCCGTTGATGGTGATGTACTCGTGGGTCAAGTCGCACGTCCAAACCGTCGCCGTGCCCTCTCCGGCGCCGAGGTCTGCCGAGATCACGATCTCGGGTGCCTCGAATCGTCGCAGGGCCTCTTCCTCATCGAACGGCACCGTCAGCCCCTCGCGGCACACCGGCAGGCCCATGATGTCGATGGAGGTGCGGGTCTGGTCGAACGCCACGCCGCACTTGCCGAGCGCCGCGGCGATGCGGCCCCAGTTGCAGTCGCGGCCCGCGATGGCGGTCTTCACGAGCGGCGAATTCGCCACCGCGCGGGCGGCGGTGTCCGCATCCTCGTCAGTTGCCGCGCCGGTCACGTTGACGGTCACCAGGCGCGTGGCGCCCTCGCCGTCCGCCGCGATGGCGCGCGCCAAGCTCTCGCACACGACGTGCACGGCGTAGACGAGCTCCTCGTAGGCCTCGGTGCCCTCGCGGATGGGCTGCTCGTCGCTCGCCGCGGCACCCGAGGCGAGCATGATGCAGGTGTCGTTGGTCGACGTATCGGAGTCGACGGTCACCTTGTTGAAGGTCTGCTTGGCGCACGACGTCAGAATCGTGTGCAGCGTCTGCGGCTCCACCGGCGCATCGGTGGTGATGCAGGCGATCATGGTCGCCATGTTCGGCATGATCATGCCGGACCCCTTGACGCAGCCGCCCACCGTGAACGTGCAGTCGACGTACTCGAGCACGCCGCTCTCGTAGGTCACGGCGAGCTCTTTGGGGTGCGTGTCGGTGGTCATGATGGCGCGCGCCATGGCGGCTCCGCCGGCCACGGAGAGCTGGTCGTATGCCGCGGGGATGCCCGTCTCGAACGGCGCGATGTCGAGCTGCTGGCCGATAACGCCCGTCGAGGCGACGAGCACCTGGTCAGAGGCGCACCCGACCACCTGCGACACGATGTCGCAGGTCTCGCGCGCCACGGCGAGGCCGGGCTCGCCGGTCGCCGCGTTGGCGTTTCCGGAGTTGATCGCCACGGCCTGCACGCAGCCAAAGCCCTGGTCGGGACCGCCCAGATGCTCGCGGCTGACGGTCACCGGCGCCGCGCAGAACCGGTTCGTGGTGAACACGCCCGCAGCGCTTGCCGGCTTGTCGGCCACGATGAGGGCAAAGTCGGCACGCTCCGGGTTCTTGCGGAACCCCGCGTGGATACCCGCGGCCTTGAAGCCCCGAGCGCTCGTCACGCCTCCCCCGGGGATAGCGCGCAGTCGTGTGTCAAAGGCGTCGACATTCATGAAGACAGTTCTCCTCGTCCGTCCTGATACTGGCATCAGTGTAGCGCAGCGCCCCGCGACGCCGCGACCGAATCGACGATCGCGGCGGACGGCCCGCTCGACTACACCGGCAGGGCGCACAGAGGCAGGCCGCAGGTCTCGTCCAGGCCGAGCACGATGTTGGCGCACTGGATTGCCTGGCCGGCAGCGCCCTTGCACAGGTTGTCGATAGCCGAGGTGATCACGAGCATGCGGGCTCGGCCGTTCACCGCAAGGCCGATCTGGCAGGCGTTGGATCCCGCGACGGAGCTCGTCTTGGGGAACTGGCCCGCGTCGAGCACGCGCACGAACGGGCTGCCCTCGTAGAAGGCGCGGTAGCGCGCGACGGCGTCCTCGGTGGTGAGCGTGTCGGCGACCTCGGGGGCAAGCGGGATGTTCACCGTGGACAGCAGCCCGCGCTTGAGCGGGGCGAGATGCGGCGTGAACACCACGCGGTCCTCAAGGCCGAGGATCTGCTCGATCTCGGGCGTGTGGCGATGCTTGCACACGCCGTAGGCCTCGACGTTCTCGTCGGCGCTGCAGTAGTGCGTGCGCGCGTTGGCGGACTTGCCCGCACCGGTCACGCCCGAGATGGCGTCGACGACGACCGAGGAGCCCTCCGCCATCCATCCCGCCTGGATCGCCGGATACGCGCCGAGCGACGTCGCCGTGGGATAGCAACCCGCGCAGGCCACGAGCACCGCTTCGCCCGCGGCACGGCTCGCGGCGGCCCGCGCAAGGTCGGCCGCGAACAGCTCGGGCAGGCCGAACGCGCGCGTCTTCAGCAGCTCGGGCGAGGTGTGCGGCGTGTTGTACCACGCCTCGTAGACCGCAGGGTCGGACAGGCGGAAGTCGGCGGAGAGGTCAAACACGCTCACGCCGGCCTTGAGCAGACCGGGTGCCGCAGCGAGGGCGGCCGTGTGCGGAACGGCCAGAAAGACCGCGTCGCACGCCGTGAGCAGCGGGTTGTCATGCGTCGTGAACTCCAGGTCGCTCACGCCGGCGAACGCAGGATACACGTCGGCGAGCTTCTGGCCGGCGTCGGCGTTGGACGTGATAGCGACGAGCTTGAACTGCGGATGCCCCAGCAGCAGGCGGACAAGCTCGATTCCCGCATATCCCGCTGCTCCCACGACTCCAACCCGATAGGCCATACGACGTCATCTCCCAAATGTATATTCTTGGCCTGAAAATGCATATATCCGCATCTTCAATCCCTATTCATTGAGCAAGTTGAGACAATAGCACTCCGATTATGAGAAGGGCGGCATTTTTTCACAGGATACATTCTCGCAACACAGCATGGTGCTTTTAGGGACAGGTGATTTTTGTTCATGCCGGCGCGACAGCGCCGGCATGAACAAAAATCACCTGTCCCTAAAAGCACCATCTATGGGTTGGAACGAACCCGTCCCCAGCGAACCCGTCCCCCATGACCCGCCAGGAATTCCGCACTCCGTGGGGAAAGTGGCTAGAAATTTCTGTTTTGCTGTAACTGAACCAGGATGAAGGAATCGGAAACCCGCTGCCGGCACCGATTTCTCCCCGGAAGCGCCCGATCTGCGCATTTTGAGGTCCAGAAACCGGCTTCGCAACCGGTCAATGCAGCCTAAACGACTCATCCGGACATCTCTGCCGCGCCCGGCTTACAGCAAAACAGAAATTTCTAGCCACTTTCGCCGGAAGAGGGTGCGGCCGAGGAGGCGCAGGGCGCTCCTGCTCGGAATTGCTCAGCGTTTTCCTAGAAAGCGATGCGGCGCTCGCTGCCGTCGATGTCGCAGAAGCGCGCAATGCCGTCCGCAACGCTGAAGAACGCGAGTCTGCCGTCATGCGCGGAATCATGCGCCTCGCCGATGCCGACCATGTGCGCAAAGCCCGCCTGGCGCACCTCATCGCTCACCTGGGCGTCGTCCGCGAGGTTCGCCCTGCCGGACACCACGATCCAATACGCCCCGGGCTTCCAGCCGGAAAGCTCGAATTTGGGATGAGCGGTCAGCTCGCGCCATACGTCCTTGTCGCGCGACGTGACGAACCACAGCTTGCCCGCGTCCGCGCATGCAAACGAAAACGGGCGCACGCGCGGCTGCTCGGCATCGTGCTCGTCGATAGTCGCCAAGAACCACGCGGGGATCCCCGTCAGATAGCCAACGATCTCGTCCATGGTAGACCTCCTGCACTTCCCTATAGCTCGAGCGGCTTCCACTCGTCATGGTTGCAGATCCACGCCTGCGGATCCTCCACGCTGAAAAACACGAGCGTCGGGTCTTCCGGGCCGTCGTAGTGCTCGCCGAGGCCCTCGAGATGCCTCCAGCCCGCCTCGCGCACGTCCGCTGCCGCCTGGTCTTCCAGCCCGGCGCGCCCGCGGAGGATGAGCCAGCCGTGACCCGGCCACCACGCCGTCGCCTCGAAGCGCTGGTTCTGCAGCAGCTCCTCCCACACGTCCTTGGTCGTCGCGGTGCAGAACCAGAGCTTTCCGTCCTGAATCGCCGCGAACGAGAACGGGCGCACGTGCGGCTGATCGTCCACGCTGGTCGCCAGGTACCATGCGGGAATGGACGTCAGGTACTGGAGCGCCGTATGCAATCCGTCAGACATATTCGATCACACCTTTCCTATCCTGCAATAACGCCGATCGCAACCACGCAGACGCCCAGGGCCGCCAATATCGCCGCGGCGACACCGTCGCACGCCCGGTACCGAAGCGGATGCAAGCGCGTGCGCCCGGCCTCGCCGTGATAGCAGCGCGCCTCCATGGCGGCCGACAGCGTCTCGGCATGCCTGAAGATGCTCGCGAACAGCGGGATCGATATGCTCGAGAGCATGCGGACGCTGCCGAGCGGACCGGCCGTCACGTGCGCGCCGCGGCTGATCTGGGCGCGATAGGTGCACATGAGCTCCGTGGCGAACTGGGGCATGAAGCGCAGCGCGATGCCTAGCATCATGCCGAGCTCATGCGCCGGCAGGCCGATGCGCGCGAACGGGGCGAGCAGGCGCTCGACGGCACACGTGAGGTCGAGCGTCATCGTCGTCATGGTCACCAGGCTCATGCCGCACATCATGAGCAGCATGCGCGCCGCCGTGAACGCGCACGAGCGCAGGCTCCCCTCGCTGATCTGGAACGGGCCCAGCGCGGCCAGGACGCGACCGCTGTGATTGGTGAGGAGGTTGAGCGCGGCGACCACCAAGACGATGGCGAGCAAGGGCGCCAGCGAGCGCAGGGCGCGGCCGGCGGGAATGCGCGCCGCGCCGTAGAACGCCGCGATGAACACCGCGATGGCCCCGAGTGCGACGAAACTGCGCGCAAGCAGGGCGATCAGCAGAAACACGATGCCGCCGAGCAGTTTGGTGCGCGGGTCGAGACGATGCAGCGCGCTGTCACCCGGATAGTAGCTGCCGAAGGAGAAGACCTCGTTCATCGAGCCGCCCCCTTGATGAGCAACGCGATGTCGTCGGCCAATCCGTCGACGTCGTAGAGTCGGCTGGTCGCGAGCGGCACGCCACGGGCGGCCAGTGCGCATGCCATGCGCTGGGCCGCGGGCACGCCGAGTCCGACCCCGCGCAACCTGTCCGCCTGCGTGAACACGTCGCGCGGGGTGCCGGACATGAAGACCGAGCCCTCGTTCAGCACGACGACCCTATCGCAGTACGCCGCGAGGTCGTCCATGCTGTGCGACGACATGACCACCGTGAGCCCCTGCTCATGAAGCCCGGCGATGAGCTGCAAGAACTCGTGGCGAGCCGCCGGGTCGAGACCGGCCGCCGGCTCATCGAGAACCAGCACCTCGGGCTCCATCGCAAGAACGCCGGCGAACGCGCAGCGCCGCTGCTGGCCGCCGGACAGCTCGAAGGGGCTTTTGCCGGCCAGCTCGTCGAACGACAGGCCGACCTGCTCAAGCGAGCGGCGCACCCGCACATCGACCTCATCGGCGGAAAACCCGAGGTTGCGCGGACCGAACGCCACGTCGTCGTAGACCGTCGTCGCGAACAGCTGGTGCTCGGGATATTGGAACACGAGCCCGACCTTCGTCTTGATGCGCGCCGATGCGCGCCTGTCGGCAAGATTCTCGCCGTAGGCGACGACGCGCCCCATCGTCGGGTGCACCAGGCCGTTCATGTGCTGGATGAGCGTCGACTTGCCCGAGCCCGTGTGCCCGGCAAGCCCGACGAACTCGCCGCGCCGAATCGTCACGTCGACGTTGTGGAGCGCCCAGACCGCGTCGGGGTCGTTGCCCCAGACGGCCTGCTTCTTCGCGCGCGGGCGGCGGCGCTTGGCCGCGCGCTCGCGCACGCTCGCCTCGTAGCTGTAGCTCACGTGCTCAAAGGAAAGGCACGCCTCGGCCCGGTCTTGCGAGACGGCGTCCGCATCCGAGGCGGAAGCCGCATCCGAGGCATCGCCGGGCCCGCAGGACACGCCGTCCAGCATGCCGGCGATCTCGGCGATCATGGTCCCCTCGTCCACGTGAGGCGTGACGTCCACGCCCCGGCTGCGCAGCGCCAGCCCCAGCCGGCACGACGGCGGCACCTCGAGGTCGAGCCGTTCGAGCACTTCGGCGCGCGCCAGGACATCGGCCGGAGCGCCCTCGAGCGCGATGCGCCCCCGATCGAGCACGACCACGCGGTCGGACAGCGCCGCCTCCTCCATGAAGTGCGTGACCATGACGATCGTCATGCCCTGCGCGTGCAGCTCGCGGCATACGCGCATGAGCCCCGCGCGGCCGCGCGGGTCGAGCATCGCCGACGCCTCGTCAAGCACGAGCACCTTCGGATGCATGGCGAGCACGCCCGCGATCGCCACGCGCTGCTTCTGGCCGCCCGACAGCGCGTGCGTCTCATGCCGCTCGAAGCTCATGAGGCCCACTTCGCGCAGGGCGTCACGCACGCGCTCGGATATCTGGGCGGGCTCGATGCCGAGGTTCTCCGGCCCGAACGCCACGTCGTCTTCCACCAGCGTGGCGACCAGCTGATCATCGGGATTCTGGAACACGAGGCCCACGGCCGAACGGATGTCGTAGACGTATTCGGGATCCGCCGTGTCGAGCCCCATCACCGTCACGCGCCCCTCGTCGGGGACTAGCAGCGCGTTCAGGTGCTTGGCGAGCGTCGACTTGCCCGAGCCGTTGCCGCCCAGAATGCAGACGAACTCGCCGTCTTCGATGGAAAGCGACACGCCGTCGAGCGCGCGCGTAACGCCGTCGTAGGAGTAGCTTATGTGTTCGCACTCGATCATGCGCGGCCCTTGACCTGGTCCTTCTTGGGGGTGATGAGGTTCGAGATGGCCTTGTAGACCGCAAGGGTGAGCACCGAGTTCAGCAGCGTCTTGATGAGGTTGAACGGAATGACCGCCGGGACGAGCAGCGGCATGATCACGTCGGCGGAACCGTACCAGAACCACACGCCGATGGTGAGATTTGCGGCCACCGACCCCGCCGTCGCCAGCACCACGCCGATCGCCAGCCCGATGACGGCCCCGGCGAACGTATGGTTCTTGCGGTAGACGAGCGCCGCCGGCAAGATGAACAGCACCGTGGCGACGACGTTCATGAGCGCGCCGACCCAATCGCCGGTCATGAGCGCGTGGATGACGATGGCGACGAGCCCCACCGCGACGCCCGACCCCGGCCCGTAGGCGAAGCCGGAGACCATGGCGGGCACCAGCGACGGATCGTACGTCAAAAACGGCGCCAATGGAATGATGGGGATCTGCACGAACATGAAGAGCGCGCTGACGGCGCACATGAGCGCCATGGTCACGAGCTGCTTCGTGCTCCACCGATTCGTGTTCTGTACATGGATGTGCGTAGACTGTTCAGTCACAAGAATCACCTGCCTCTTCCATCCGGCCTTTAACCGTTGGCACCGGGCTCTCACCGGTTCGGCCTGCAGGCGACCCAACGCCTCGCAGGTTCGCGGGCTCATCGGATCCACGCGGCCCTCATGCCGCGCGCCGATATACCGCCAGTGGGGAATTCCACCCCGCCCTGAAACAGCAGCTCCATCGTAGCACGTCGCGCATGTTAGAGCCGGTTGATTTGGGTCAGGCCCCATTCGACACAAAAGCCCCCGACAAGGGCACTGTGAACTGCCTTGCCGGGGGCCCGTGGTGGCGGGGTGGGCTTAGATCTCAATCTCCCCCTCCCCCGCCAGCTGGGGCTCGACGGCGCCGAGGCGGCCGTCCTGCGCGAGCCACTCGCGGAGCGCCGTCAGGTCCGCGATGCGGTTGCCCTGGCAGTAGAGCTGCCAGAGAGAGGGGCACGCCGAAACGTCCAGGGACTCGATGAGGTTGTCCCAGCAGTCGAGCCTCTCGAGCGCCGGGAGGCCGGAGAGGTCCAGGGACTCGATGAGGTTGCCCGAGCAGTCGAGGCTCACGAGCGCGGGGCACCCGGAGAGGTCGAGAGAGGTTATGGACGACGCGGGGTGAATCTACCCCGATTCCGTTTACACCCTTACGCCGCCATCGGGTGGCGGTCCTCCTCGGGCCAGTTGGCCCGCTCGAACTCCTCGGGGCTGAGGTACCCCAGCGCCGA
>NZ_NFJE01000025.1:0-9235 GCF_002159695.1 Collinsella sp. An271
GGGCGGGGCGTTGCGGGGTCAATCGATCCTTCCCGTACCGAAAAGTGGCTAATTATTTCTGATTTGCTGTCAGGCGGGCTGGGCGATGGTGTCCGAACCAGCCGATATGGCTGCTTTGGCTGGAATTTCCGGCGATATCCGGGGTCGAATCGCCCAGTGCAGGACCCTCCCGAGGGCAAGAAGCCGTAAATGCGCGGGTTCTTGCCCGTCTGCAGGGGATGCACGACAGCAGAATAGAACTAATTAGCCACTTCGATACGGCGGGCTGCGCGGAGTGCTGTCCGCGCGGCCCGCTGGGACGGTTGTGCCCAAGGCATCAGGGTGCTACAGCTCGCGGCGCTCGTAGAGCCTGATCGAGATGGCCGCGGAGATGCCGAGGATCAGGAATACGGCGACCAGGGACACGGCAAGGCTCGTGATCGCACCGAAGGGCGTCTCGATGAAGGCGGAGACGGCGCTGAGCGCATCGGCGATGCCGGCGAAGTTTCCAAGGCCGCCGGTCGCGCCGAGGATCATCATGGGCCCGATGAAGAGGATGACGCTGATCATCGGGATCCATTGGGTCGCTTTCGTCTGGCCGAAGCGCAGGTAGACCGGCGTCTCGATGGCCGCGATCCCCGATCCGATGACGGCGCACAGCGCGCAGGAGAAGACCATGGCCTGGATGTTGTCCTGCGTGAGCCCGAACGTCGTCGACAGGTCGCCCGGCAGCGGCGCCACCGTCGCGATCGCGGCGAGCGCGGTGCCGCCGACAAGCCCCGCGACCATGCCGATCAGGCCGATGGTCGCGATCATGCCGTAGCGCCCGATTACGACGTCGCGCCTGCTCAGGGGCATGGTGAGGCGAAAGAGCCCCCAGCCGTTCTGCTCGTCGTAGGCCGATGTCGCGAGCGCGCCCATGATGAAGTACATGCAGGTGAGCACGCCGGGCGCGGCGACGATGCTCCCCATGCCGACGCAGGTGCACGCGGCGACGAACACGCCCAGCGCGAGGAGCTGGCGGGCGTACTGGTGCATGACGGTCATTTCGATCTGGTATGCGCGCTTCATCTATCGCACACCGCCTTTCAGGGTGAGGGTGAGGTAGTCGTCGATCGTCATGTGGTCGACGGGGATGTTCGGGAAGCGCTCCGCGAAGGCGAAGCGGTCGGGCACGAGCAGGTCGATGCCGTAGTCGTGCTTGCGGTAGCGGATTGCGCGCTCGGGGATGATGCCGCTCGCGGCGACGGCCTCGAAATCGGCCACGCGGCAGCGGGCGACGCCCATCTCGTCGGTGATCTCGTCCTTTATGAGGTTGAACACGATGCGGCCGTTCTCGATGCACACCACGCGGTCGGCGATCTTCTCGAGATCGCTCGTGATGTGGCTGCTCATGAGCACGGCATGGCCGGGTGCGGCGACGAACTCGCGCAGGCGGTCGAGCACCTCGTCGCGCGCCATGGGGTCGAGGCCCGCGGTCGCCTCGTCGAGGATGAGCAGGCGCGCGCCGTGCGACAGGGCGCAGGCGAGGCTGAGCTTCATGCCCATGCCGCGCGAGAGGTCCTTGACCGGTTTTGTCGGCTCGAGGCCGAACTCGCGCACGAGCTTGTCGAAGGTGTGCTGGCTCCAGCCCGTGAAAGCGCGGGCGTGCATGCGGCCGATCTCGGAGATGCGCAGGTGCCCCGGAACGGAGACGGTGTCGAACACGACGCCGATATGCTCCTTCGCGGAGGCGCCCGCCGACGTGTGCGCGAGGGCGTGCACGTCGGTGCCGAGCACGCGCGCCGTGCCGCCGTCGAGCTCGATGAGGCCGAGCAGGGCCTTGATGGTCGTGGACTTGCCGGCGCCGTTCTGTCCGACGAATCCGACGATCTCGCCTTCCTCCACGGTGAGGTCGACGCCGTCGAGCGAGAAGCCGTCGTAGTGCTTGGTGATGCCGTGCGCCTCGATGAGGGGCGCTGCGGCGATGGTGCTATCGGGTGCCATAGATGACATGGCGGGTCCTTTCTGCGGATGCGTGGTGCGAGCTTGCGGTCACTCCAGCTCAAGGGCGAACATCTCGGTGAGCTCGCCGTCGGTGAGCCCCATGGCGCGGCCGGCGTCGATGGCGCGCGCCATGTGCGCCTCGACCTGGCGGAGCTGCTCCTCGCGGATCAGCTCGGCGTTGCCGCCGGCGACGAAGCTCCCCTTGCCCTGGACCGTCTCGATGAATCCTTCGGATTCGAGGTCGGCATAGGCGCGCTTTGTGGTGATGGCGCTTACGCGCAGGCTATTGGCGAGCGCGCGGATGCTGGGGAGCTGCTCTCCTTCGGCGAGGTCGCCGGCGAGGATCGCGGTCTTGATCTGGTCGCAGATCTGCTCGTAGATGGGCTTGCTGCTTGCGTTCGAGATGATGATTTCCAAGTTGCGTGTCCTTTCGTGCGTCCCGCACGGGGCGTCCCTCGGCGGGGTGCCGCGCGCTCGGGCGTCCCCGGACGGCGGCAGGGACGGCAACGGACGTCTTCGCGTCGTCCCTCTGGGCATAGTGTATATACCCGATAGCTACAGTATATACACACCTATGCACAGTGGCAATGAGCGATGGGATTTTTTCTCCGCCGGGTCAAGAAAGCAGGAGACCGGCCCGGGGCCGGCAGTGCAAATCGGGGGACGTACCTGCTGCGTGCATTTATGCACGCGGAAGGTACGTCCCCCGATTTGCACTGCCCGCCAAAGGTTCTGAGGGGCTTTCTCTACAGGTCCTTGAGATAGAAGAGGTCCATGGTGGAGTGGACGGCGGTGGCGGGTCGGTCGACGCGGCGGTAGCCGCAGCGCTCGTACAGGCGGACGGCCTCGTGCAAGCTCGTATGCGTCTCGAGGTAGACGCGCCGGTAGCCGAGCTTGCGGGCATGTCCCTCGACGGCGTCCAGCAGCGCACGGCCCAGGCCCCGCCCGCGCTCGCTCTCCACCAGGTAGATCTTCTGGAGCTCGCAGCAGGCGCCGAGCCCCTCGTACTCCGCGAGGCCCGCCCCGCCGAGGATGCGCGCCGCGTCGGCATCCTCCATCACGAAGTAGGCGCGGCGCCCGGGACGCGAGGCGTAGAAGCGGCTCAGATGGTCGAGCTCCGGGTCGAAGTACGCGGTCCCTGGGATGTCCAGGCGATACGCCTCGAGGCAGGTGCGGATGATGGCGGCGACGGCGGCATCGTCGGCGGGTACGATCGGGCGGATGAGGGTGCTGCTCACGATATGCTCCAGTGGGGGACGGGTGCGGCTTTGTGCCCCGCGCGTGCGTCGGGGCGGGTGTCGCAGGGTGGCGGGATGGCTATCCGGCGCGCTGTTCGCCGGGGCCGCGGTCATCGTCGCCCGGCTTCGCGTCGAGGCGGATGCGGCGGCTGCGGGGCCGATGCGCGTCTCGTTCGGCCCTCTTCAGCCGCTCGACGGCTGCGAGCGCGCTCGCGCCGAGGTCCTCTTCGCATCCGTCGCTCCCCGCATCGGTTCCCGCGGTCCTTCGCTTGGCGGCGTGCCTCCGTTTGGCCTCCGCGACGCGCTTCAGCGATGCGCGCTGGCCGCGCAGGATCAAGACGAGCGCAACGATGATGATGAGCACGTAGCCCAGGCCGTCGAAGTCGAAGTAGACGACCGTGCCCTCCGAGGTGACCTCCTGCTTGAGGCCGATCTCGGCGTAGGCGCACGCGGGCGCGAGCAGCGTGACGACGCCGGCTGCTGACACAAGCGCTGATAGCGGACCCCTCATGGCGGCACCCCTTTTCCATTGCCCTGCTTGACGTATCGTAGCGCAGCCGCGTGGGCGGCGAGGGCGGGGACGGACGTTTTTCCGGCTAGAAGCGCGCCCACGATGGCGCTCATGACGGGGAAGTTCAGCCAGATGCCCGAAGTGCAAATCGGGGGACGTACCTTCCGCGTGCATTTTTGCACGCGGAAGGTACGTCCCCCGATTTGCACGCGCGGCGGGTGCCGGTTTTCGGTTTGTGGGCGTATCGGTGCTGTCAAAACGGCGCGGCCTGCGTCACAATGGGGGCGAAAGGACCGCCGTAATCGTTGCGAGGAGTTGGACATGCCGGGCGTTCGCGTGCTCATCGTCGAGGACGATGCCGATATCAATCAGATCGTCGCCACGCACCTGGCGCGACGCGGCATGGCCTGCACGCAGGCGTTTTCCGGGAGCGAGGCTCGCCTGCTCATCGGGGGCGGCGAGGGCGCGCTTCCCTTCGACATCGTGGTCTCCGACCTGATGCTTCCCGGCATGCCGGGTGAGGAGCTCGTCGGGCTCATCCGCGAGCGCGACGCGCGCGTCCCCATCATCGTGATCTCCGCGCGCACGGCCGCCTCCGACCGGATCGATCTGCTCAAGCTCGGCGCGGACGACTACCTCACCAAGCCGTTCGACTTGGACGAGCTCGTCGCACGCATCGAGGTCCAGCTGCGCCATCGCGGCGTTTCCGCATCCGACGGCACGGGTGACGGCACACGGCCCGCTGGTCCCACGCTGCGCTTCCGCGCATGGGAACTCGACCCTGAGGCGCGCACGTTTTCCGCGGACGGGCGGGGAGTCGAGCTCACCCGCATCGAATTCAACATCCTTCAGGCGCTGATGGAGCACCCCCGCCGCGTGTTCTCCAAGCAGGAGCTGTTCGAGCGGGCGTGGGGCGAGCCGTACACCGCCGACGACAACACGGTGAACGTGCACGTGTCGAACATCCGCGCCAAGCTGCGCGCGACGGGCACCGAAGCCTACATCAAGACCGTGTGGGGCATGGGGTTCAAGCTGCAGGAATCCTGACACGGGCGCTTCTTTAACCTTTCTTAAACCTTGGAAAAGACTTGCTCAAAGGTCGTTTTCCATACTCATGCATGAGCAGCGGGGAGAAGGCGACGCGCAGACGCCCCGCTGCCGCAGGATGCACGAGATAGGAGCAACCATGAATGTGATCGATATCCGTGGTCTCACCAAGCGCTACGGGAAGATGTTCGCGGTCGACCGCCTGGATATGCATGTGGCCGCGGGGGACATCTACGGCTTCGTGGGCAAAAACGGCGCGGGCAAGTCGACGACGATGAAGATGATCGCAGGGCTTGCCACGCCGAGCGCCGGACAGCTCGCGCTGTTCGGCGAGGACCGCTCGCGCGTGGCGGGGAGCTTCTCGGGAGCGCCCTCGCGCATCGGCGCCCTGATCGAAGAGCCGGGCGTGCTGCCGAACTTCTCCGCGACGGAGAACATGATGATGAAGGCGCTCGCCATGGGCGTCGTCCGCCCGCACGAGCAGGTGGACGACCTGCTGCAGCTCGTGGGGCTCGAGGGCGTCGGCCCGCGCAAGGCGAAGAAGTTCTCGCAGGGCATGAAGCAGCGGCTGGGGCTCGCGCTCGCGCTTGTGGGCTCGCCCGACCTGCTGCTGCTCGACGAGCCGTTCAACGGCATGGACCCGGAGACGACGCGCGACCTGCGACGGGCGCTTGTGCGGCTCAACCAGGAGCGCGGCGTGACGATCGTGATTTCGAGCCACGTGCTCGACCAGCTCATGCGCGTATGCACCCGGTTCGGTGTCATCGCAGGCGGCCACATGGTGCGCGAGTTCACCGACGAGGAGCTGCATGCGGCCTGCGGCAGCTCGGTCCGCGTGAAGACGGCGGATCCGGCCCGCGCCCTCGCGATTCTGGAGGAGCGTCTGCCGGGCGCGACCTTCCGCGTGGATCCCGACCAATCGATCGTGATCGCCGGCGGCGCGCGCTCGGCGGCCTCTTCGTTCGGAGGGGCGTCGAGCGACCCAGCTGCGTCGGGCGCGCCCTCGGTGGAGGACGTGTCGCGCGTGCTGCACGACGCCGACCAGGTGGTGCTCGAGCTCACGGTGCTCGAGCGCGACATCGAGGACTACTTCGTCGAGCTCATGGACGGCGGGACGACCGCAGGGAACAGGGGGTAGCGCGATGCTGGATTGCCTGATCGACTTTCTGCTCGAAATCGTTCCGTCTCTGTTCTCCCGTCGCAAAGGAAGGTAGAACTATGCTGAACCTCATCAAATCCGACCTCTACCGCATCACGCGCGTCCGCGGCCTGCGCGGCAGCTTCTGGCAGTACGGGCTGGCCATCCTCGTGGTGTACGTGTTCCTCGTGGGCGTGGCGCTCTTTGCCAAAAGCCAGGTCTACGCCTCGCTCACGGGGGCGGCGGATCCCATCCCGTCCGATTTCTCCTCGTACACCGAGTTTCTTGCGAGCATGACCGGCAGCCTCGTTCCGCTCTGCGTCTGCTTCATGGTGGTCGAGCACTCGCTGCAGGAGTTCAAGAGCAACTACGTGCGCAGCGTGCTGAGCGCCCGCGGCGGCAGGCTGTCGTACTTCGGCAGCAAGGTGGTGTTCGCGGGCGTGCTGTCCGTCGTCATGCTGCTGCTCTCTGTGGCGCTCTCCACCGTGGGCGCATGGATCGGCGGGTACACGTTCGGGAGGCTTGACGGTCCGGTTGAGCTGCTGGGATGGTTCGTCGGATTCTGGATCAACATCTGGGCGCTCGCGGTGATCTCGCTCGTCGTCGCGTATGCCACGCGCGTCAGCCCCATGAGCTACATCTTCGCATTCTGCTTCTGCGGGGGTGTGTTCCCGAATCTGCTCCGGAGCATTTCGTACCTAGCGCGCATGCTGCCCGTGCTCGAGGTCCTTCGCCCCGTTCTCGAGACGCTTGCCGCATGGATGCCCTCCTCGTCGTTGGAGAACCTGGCCGCCGGCGGCCGGCTGTTCGGGATGTCGAGCGCCGACATCTGGGGCCCCTCGTCGCTGGCGCTCACCGTCGACCCGGGTATCCAAGCACTGCTCACGGGCGTCATCTGGATCGCCATCGCCAGCGCGGCCGTGCTCGCCATCGCCCGCAAGCGCGATATCTAGGAAATCCGGCCAATTCATTCCGCAGGCGCCCGTCCCCGTGGCGGGCGCCTGCGGATCGGGACCCAGCGGAGGCTGCGGGCGGAATAGTTGCTGAAAAATCGACGTTGTAGACGGCTCAAATCCGGACCTGCCCAAAACGGCACCTGCGGCGCCGGCGTTTCCGCAGGTAGCACCTTCGCGGGAAGCGCGCATTTCGGGGCATTCGGAAACGAGCCGTCTACAACGTCGATTTTTCGGCAATTCTTGGGGCCGCAGCCTCCACTGAGCTTCTGAAAGCGGTCCGCTGGCTGTTTTGCGGGCAGCGGCCCTTCCTGAACGCCGCCGTTCAAGTAAGCTGGAACGGGCGCTCGTCCGAGGAGGCGGGACCCGCGGGAAAGGGGATGCCATGGAGACGGAGAATATCTCCCTGTTGCTGCTCGTGCTCGGCCTTGGCATGGGCCTGGTGCTGGCGAGCGTGCGCTATCTCGGCGAGATGCACCGCATCGCACGTTTCCTGCGCGGGCGCGACGAGGAGAGCAACGTGCGCGTGGCGGCGGGCGGCGCGCCCGGTGTCACCGATCTTGCCGACGCCATCAACGCGGAGCTCGATCGCAGCGCCCAGGCGCATGTCGAGGCGATGCGCCGTCAGCAAGAGTTCCAGCGCGACCTGTCGGCGCTGTCGCATGACATCCGCACGCCGCTCATGGGGGCGAAAGGCTATTTGCAGCTCGCGTGCGACGAGGAGGACCCGGCGGCGCGCGCCCGGCATCTGGAGGCGGCTGCGAGCCGCATCGACACCACGACCGAGCTGCTCGACCAGCTGTTCGCCTATACGAAGTCGACCGATCCCGACCTTGTGCTCAAGATGGAGCCGGTGGCGCTCAAGCCCTTTGTGGAAGAGGTGCTGCTGGGGCAGTACCCCGCCTTCGAGGAGCGCGGCTGGGAGCCGGCGGTCACGTTTGGCGACGCGGCCGTCACGGTCGAGGCGGATCGGGAGGCGCTCTCGCGCATCTTGACGAATCTGGTGGTGAACGCGCTGCGTCACGGGATGGCGGCGCCTACGATCGGGGAGCGTCGAGAGGGCGATCGCGTGGTCCTGAGCATCGCGAATGCCGTCTCGGATCCGGCGGCTATCGATGCCGATCGGCTGTTCGACCGGTTCTACCAGGCGGATTCGTCGCGCGGTGCCAAGGGGAGCGGCCTTGGTCTGTCGGTCGCGGCGAATCTGGCGCGCGCCATGGACATGGAGATCTCCGCATCGCTTGCAGGCGACGTGCTGGCGGTCACGCTCGCCATGCACATGCTGGGTGGTGCGTAGCGAAGTGGGGGTCGATTGCTCTCGACCACGCCTGCGGGGGCGTGAAAAACGTGCATATCGAGTTTGGCATTGTTTTTCGGTGCGGATTCTCCACATGCGCCGTACCCTTCAGCATTTGCCCAGTTGAATCCTGCGGCTTTGCCGAGGGGTATGGCGCCTGTGGGGTGCGGGCACCGAAAAACAATGCCAAACTCAGCCTACCTCCTCGGTGGGTTTTGCTTCGAACGGATTTTTATGCACGAGCTTTTTCGCTACCTGCTGGTTTGCTGAAGGTCTATGCATGACGAAAACCAGGCCTGCCGCCATCCGCGTCCCACGTCATCTCGTATTCGACCGCGCCGGTCTCCCCGTCTGTGCCCTCGTTGCGCACGGTGAACCCTTCGCGCAGGTAGAACGCGACGGCGCGCGGATTGTCGCGGTAGACGTGGAGCGTGAGCGCCCGGTGGCGGCGCTTCGCCTCGTCGAGCAGCGCCTTGCCGATCCCGTGCGACCGGGCGTCGGCGCGAACGAAGAGGCCCGCCACGTAGTTGCCGGTCAGGCCGATGAACCCGTCGACGTCGCCAGTTTCCGGGTCGACATGGACCAGCACGTCGGCATGCGGCAGCTCGCGTCGGACCCCTTCGTACGCGGCGCGCCAGTAGCCTTTGGGCACGAAGGGATGCGCCTGCTCGTTGCCATCGAGCCACAGGTTCATGACGGTGTCGAGGTCGGCGGGGGAGAGGGATCTGATCATAGGGGCTCCATACGCGTTTTTGGGGACATGGGTTGCGGCACCCATTGTCGCACGGCGCAAGCGGATTGGCGGGATTGCCAAGCGGATTTGCTCGCCTGGAGGCGCCCGTCGCGGGACAATGGGAGCGATCAGAACGGACGGGAGGTCGCCCATGATTTCCGACAAGCTCGCGGCGCTGCGGCGTCGCGCCGGGAAGAGCCAGCAAGAGGTCGCCGCCGCCATCGGCGTGAGCCGGCAGACCGTGTCGAACTGGGGGACTGAGGGGGTATAAGCACCAAGGAGCGTTTCGCAACAAAAAGCATCGTTATCGCAGGTAGAACACCGTTTTTCGGACTGATGCGCACAACGCAAGA
>NZ_NFJE01000026.1:0-5629 GCF_002159695.1 Collinsella sp. An271
GTACTGCGGGGGAAGCCCGTGGGAGAGCAGGGCGCCGCTGACCGGTGGACGGCGCTTCGTCGCAGGGGAGGGCCCCGCGGGATGTTCCCGCGGGGCCCTCCCCTTTTTTCATGCCGCGATGCCGCGAGGGGCGTCGGACCGCGCCGCGTTTCAATCCGTATCCGTTAGACGGGTGCTGGCTTCTTTTTTTCTAGCCTTTTCAGCCTGACGTATTATTTGGGGACGCGTTCATTTCGAGCCATGCCGCCGTCCGATTCGGTGTAGCTCGTTTTCATGAACGCGGAGGGGCTGTTTCGGCGTTTTCTTTCAGAGGGTTCCTCGATCCCCCTAGTCATTTCATCGTGAATTACCTCCGCTGGGTCTACTCATCCACGGATGTGTTTGCAGGGGTTTGTGCAAAATGGGAAGTTCCGGCGCAGTCCTCTTTCCCTGCCGATTATTTTCATTCATCTTCCAATTCCTGATTTCCGCAGGGCGCTCGCTCAAGGATGTATATGTGCTGTCATCCAAGGGTGACAACTCCGCGTCGCCCCTGTCATCCTGAGATGTCAACCCTTCCCTCCCTCCTGATCGGAAGCCTTGGTACGGGCAGAATTGCGGCATGCCCGTAGTCGATTCGAAGGGAGTGCATGAATGGCAGACAACGATAAATATCCTGCCGGACGGCTCGGCGGTGCGCTAGGGATCGGGCAGAAGAGGGGCGGATTCGCGAAACCCGCAGCTCAGGCTTCGATAGGGCGCCGCCCCGGTCGCATGGCTGTGACCACGACGGGGCTCACCAAGCGCTACGGCGACACCTGCGTGGTGGACGGCGTGGACCTCGCCGTGCCGGAGCACGCTGTCTACGGCTTCCTGGGTCCCAAGGGGCCGGTAAATCCACCACGATGAAGATGCTTCTCGGCCTCGTTCACTCTACGCAGGGCTCCGCCACGATCCTGGGCGCGTCCCTTACGCCGGAGAACCGCCTTGAGGTGCTGCGCCGCGTGGGTTCGCTCATCGAGAGTCCGAGCTGCTACCCGCATCTCACGGCGCGCGAGAACCTCGAGATCGTGCGGCAGCTTCGCGGCTTGCCGAAGTCGGAGATCGACGAGGTGCTGAAGATCGTCCGACTCGACGACCCTTCCGTTCGCCGCAAGCGGGTTGGGAACTTCTCGCTCGGCATGAAGCAGCGCCTCGGCATCGCCTGCGCCCTTATGGGCAAGCCGCCCCTGCTCCTGCTCGACGAGCCCACCAACGGCCTTGACCCCTCGGGCATCCATGAGATCCGCGCTCTCATCAAGGGGCTCCCGCGAATGTTCGACATGACGGTCGTCGTCTCCAGCCACCTGCTCTCCGAGGTCGACCAGATGGCCGACCACGTCGGGATCATCCGCAAGGGGCGCATGGTGTGGCAGGGTCCGCTCGAGGCGCTCCATGCGCGCGGGCGGCGCTGGATAGGTCTCAGGACCACGGACAACGCGTGGGCCGCCCAGCTCCTTCCCGGCGCGCAGACAGATCCGGACGATTCTGCCTACCTGCGCATCAAGGCGGTGGACGACGAAGCGGCGGCGCGCCTCAGCATGGATCTTGCCGAGCGGGGCATCGGTGTCGTCCGCATGGAGGAGCACGAGGATTCGCTCGAGGACATCTTCCTTGCGATCACGGGGATGGAGGAGACGCTATGACAGCCGGCGGGAAGGAAGCGGTCGCCTCAAAGCGGCGCCTCGGCATCGCGCGCCAGGTCGCCCTCGAGCTCAGGAAGGGTCGGCGCAAGCACCTCTGGCTCATCTGCGCCGCCATGCTCGGCGTGCTCCTCTTGTGGTTTGGGTATCAGTCGGCTCGCCAGGTGGAGATTACGGCCGACTACCGCGTGCTTCTCTACAGCCTGCCCACGGTCAACGCGGTCTTCCTCCCGCTGCTGTCCGCTGTCGTCGCCTCGACCGTCTGCGACGTCGAGAACCGCGGGAACATGTGGAAGCAGCTCCTCACCATGGAGCGGGCGGAGGACCTCTTCTGCGCGAAGTGGCTCACCTGCGTGCTCGTGCTCGCGGCGGTGGTGACCGTCGAGGTCACGGCAGCCTCCGTCATCGGCGGCGTCCTCGGTTTCCAGGCGGTGCCTGTGTCCGAGAGCCTCATGCTCTGGGTGTCGACGCTCTCCGTGTGCCTGTTCGTGGCGACGGTCGTGGAGTGCCTCTGCCTGTTTATCGTCAACCAGTTCGTGCCGCTCGGCGTGGTCGTGGCGCTGTCGTTTCTGGGGCTCTTCTCCATGTACCTGCCGGCGTATGTCTCCGTCTTCGTTCCGAGCTCCTACTTCGGGCTCCTGTCCACGGTGGGGATGAGCTACGACTACGCCACGGAGGTCATCATCTGGAGCACCGTCGCCTGGCCCGTGGGCTACTTCGCCGTCATCGTCCTCGTCACCGTCGCCGCGTTCGCGCTCTCCCTGCGCGCCTTCGCGAGAAAGGAGCTCTAGCATGCTCGCCTCATGTGTCCGCGCGGAGCTCGTGAAGCTCCGCCGTTCTCCGATCTGGCTGGTGTTCGTGGCGCTGCCCGGAATCTCAGCACTCATCGGCTGCGCCAACTACCAGGGGAACCTCGGGGTCATCACGCCCGGCTGGTCGAACCTGTGGACCCAGCAGACGCTCTTCGTCTGCTATTTCTTCCTCCCGGCGCTCCTCGGCGCGGGGTGCTCGCTCCTCTGGCGCCAGGAGCACCAGGGCTCCAACTGGAACGAGCTCATGGCGCAGCCGGTCCCCATCCGCGACCTCGTGCTCGCCAAGTTCTGCATGGGCGCGCTGATGTCGGCCCTCGCCTTCACGTCGATCCTGGCGTTCTACGTCGCGAGCGGCGTAGCCCTCGGGGTGCCCGGCGAGTTCCCGGCGGCGCGCATCGCCGAGTACGTGACGCTCGGGGTCCTGGGCTCGCTCGTGGTCGTGGCGATCCAGCTCGACATATCCATGGTGGTGCGCAACTTCGCCGCGCCGGTGGGCATAGCGCTCGCGGGAGGCGTGTCGGGCGTCATCGCCACCGTTGCCGGGTTCGGGAACGTCTGGCCCTACTCCCTGCTCCAGACAGGTATGAACTCGAACGAGCTCGTCGACCTGTCCGCCTTCGGCGTCGCCCAGATCGTGGTCCTGTCCGCCGTGTACGCATCGCTCGCCATCGCCTGGGCGTGCCGACGGCTCTCGCGCCGCGACGTCGTGGCGGCGATGTGACCTGACCGGAGAGCGGAGGCCTCTTGCGCGGGCGGAGCCGTTTTCCGCAGGCGCCCGGCACGGGGCCGACCGGCGCCGGAGCGAATCTGCCGGCACTTCTCTAGGGAACGCTGATGTATATCCCGATGCGCTCCGGGCGATCGGTAAAACTATGGGATTACCCGCTAAAAGGGCCCAGTAACTGTACCCAGAACTGCGGGAGAGGGCCTTTCGAGGGGCCCTCTCCCGCAGTTCTGGGTACAGTTACTGGGCCCTTTTAGCGGGTAGCGTGGTAGAAGCGGTAATTGAGCCTTGTCGGCAGCCGACCGATCTGCCGATGGCGCTTGCATGCCGGACCGTCGGATGGTGCTGCCGCTTCGTCATCCTTGGGGGAGTGTGGGAAAATGAAAGAGGAGGTGACCGCCATGAGGGATGCGGGCGAACCCGCACGGTCCGTGATCGCTCGAGCGATCGGACGGTGGGATGATTCGAGGGGTTTGGCGCTCGTCGCGCCGATCGCCTGCGTGATCCTCGAGGCGGTCTTCCTCACAAGGTACATCTCCCTTCTGCCCTTCGATTACGACCCCGCATCCGTGTGGCTACTCGTGTGGTGCGTCGCCGCGATCCTCGCATGCGTCTTCCTCCGGAAGCGCCGCCCCCTCGCCGTGACGCTCGTGGCATGCGCCTTCGCAGCGGCATCGGCCCCTGTCGATGAGGGCGCCTACACGGGAGTCCCGCTTCTGGTGCTGATGTACGGCGTGGTCGCGCGACAAGACTACCTCAGGGCGGTGGCGGCGGTTCTCGCCGTCCTCGCCGCGTTCTGGGCTCCCGTCCACCTCGCGGGAAGCGAGAGCCTCGCCCTCGTGCACCTCGAATGGGTGCTGGTCGTGGTCGTGGCGGCGCTTGTGTCCCGCGCCCTGTGGGCAAGGCGTCGTGCGGCCCGGGAACTCGAGGAGGAGCGCGCTGCGCGCAGGCAGGTTGCCCGCGAGCGCGACGAGGCCGAGGCGCGCAGCCGCATCGCCGGAGAGCTGCACGACTCCGTGGGCCATGACCTCACGGCCATCATCGCGCTTACTGAAGGGCTTATGGGGGCGACGGGGGACGAGACGTTCGAGGCCGCCGTGGCGAGCATCAACGATCTCGCGCGTGCGGGGCTCTCTGACACCCGACGTGCGGTCCGGCAGCTCTCGGCCCTGCACGGAGACGCCGTCGGCGCGGGCCGCTCCGATTCGCATATGTGGGACGATGTGCGGCCCGTGCTCGAGCACGCCCGCTCCGCCGGTCTTGCGGTCGCGTTCACGGAGACCGGTTCTCGGTCGCCCGATCGCAGGCAGGCCGACCTGGCCTTCTCCGTGACGCGCGAGGCGACGACGAATGTCTTGCGTCACGCGCGCGACGCGCGCCGCATCACGGTCGCGTGGGACCATGCGAAGGACGGCTCCTGCACGGTCACCGTCCGCAACGACGGTTTTCCGGTCGAGGGGGCCGGTGATGCGGGGACGGGGCTCGCGCGCTTGGGCAGGCGCGTCGAGGGGGCGGGCGGCGCGCTTGATGCGGGGCCGTCCCCCGACGGGGGCTGGGAGGTCCGAGCGGTCATCCCGTGTCTCGATCCGGCAGCTGATACCAAGGAGGCCGAGAGCTTATGAGCGATCCCATCGACGTGCTGATCGTCGACGATCAGGCGGAGACGCGACTCGGGTTCGCCCTGGTGCTTCGCCGCGATCCCTCCCTGCGCCTTTGGGGGCAGGCGGGAGATGGGAGACAGGCGGTGGATGCGGTCGATCGGGCGGCTGAGGCGGGGAGGACGCTTCCGGACGTCGTGCTGATGGACGTGCGGATGCCCGCTATGGACGGCATCGACGCCTGCGCGCTCATCTGCGACCGGCATCCCGAGGTGCGCGTGCTCATTCTCACCACCTACGACGAGGACGACTACGCCTTCGGCGGCCTCGAGGCGGGCGCCTCCGGGTTCCTGCTCAAGGACGTCCGCTCCCGAGAGCTCATCGACGCGGTCCATGCCGTTGCGGAAGGGGATGCCGTCCTCACCCCTCGCATCACCCGGGCGGTTCTCGAGGTCAACGTCCCCAAGGTCGTTCCAGGATCTGAACGTGAGCGCCTGCGTCGCGCCTTCCGCCGGCTCACGGACCACGAGCGCGAGATCTGCTCGCTCATCGCCGACGGCCTCTCCAACGGCGAGATCGCCGAGCGCCTGGTAATCCAGCCCGCCAGCGCCAAGCGCGCCGTCTCGCGCATCCTTTCCAAGCTGGGCATGCGCGACCGGACCCAGGTTGCCGTCTCCTGGTACCGGGCGGGGCTCTAGGGGCGGAGGGGCCGGTCGAAACCCTCATATGTGTAGACCCTGTGGAGCGCCGGATTCCCGCCCCCGGGGCCGCCCGGTTCTGGCAATATAACTCCTTGCCGCGCGGCGGGGCCGCGCAGGCGGGCACCTTGAGAAC
>NZ_NFJE01000027.1:0-4748 GCF_002159695.1 Collinsella sp. An271
GGCGCTGGGGTACCTCAGCCCCGAGGAGTTCGAGCGGGCCAACTGGCCCGAGGAGGACCGCCACCCGATGGCGGCGTAAGGGTGTAAACGGAATCGGGGTAGATTCAGCTCGCCCATCACGTTCCTCTCCATCCGCGCTCCTCCCGTAGGCTTCGGATCCTCGGTCGGAGCATATTTCCGTTTGCGCAACTGGTGGGAGCGCGTTTGCGCGAACGGCGGGTTTCCGTTAGCACGGACGGCGCGAAGCGTTTGCGCGAATGGTTGTTTTTACATTAGCGGTATCAACGACGCGACCGCCAGGCTCTCGCGCCGCCACGCGGCTCTGAGGGCCGCCGGGAAGCGCCCGTGCGTCGCCAACGTGGCGGTGGCCCGCGAGCTCGCCTGCTGGGTCTGGGAGATCGGCAGGCGCGCCGAGGGCACGCTCGGGTAGCGCCCCGGGACCATAGCCTTCCCGCCGGGAGGGCCCGCGCTTCGACGCATCGCCGGGGCCGGCTCACGGCTTTTCCGATGGGCAGCCGGACGGCCGCGCCCGAGAAGAAAGACTCCAAGGTTTTTCGAGACGACGGCCCCGGACGGAGAATCGAAATGCGGTAGCGCGCGGCGACATATCCGAACCAGCATGCCGCGCCACGAGCCCGCGGATATTAGCTTGCCAGGCGAGCGACGACTAACGAGCATCCGCGCGGGCCCGACCGGCCGGAAATGCCGCAGGACCCAATTGAAAAATCGGGTCCTGCGACGTCATGCCTCTTGACAATGGCTTTCTCATATTACGAAAACGGGGCAGAACCGCTTTCGCAGTCCCGCCCCGATAAGCCCGGAGGGCTTTGCTAGATGAGGTCATTGTAGCAGGCCTACCGCCTTCGTCAAGCGCTCGATGAACAGCAGGGCGGCGACTGCCGGGTTTTCCACGGGCACGTCACTTGAGCGGACGGCGGCGAACAGCGAGGTGAGATGCCGCTCCCTTTCCGCTCGGGCCTCTCCTGCAGGAACGATCTGCGCGTACAGGTGCAGCATCGCGCACATCTGCACCATTCTCGTGCCGCGCAGCCATTTGGCACGCAGGCGCTTGGGGACTTCCGTCGACGTAAGCGCGTTCACGAGGGATGCCGGTGGGCGCATGCGCGGGTCGGCATCGGTGAGCCCGTTGACTCCACATGCGCCGTGTGCAGTCGCGTTACGGACGGAGCGCGTGTACTTGAGCAAGTAGTGAACGTCCTGGAGGTCCTCATCTTCCCATCTGTCGGCACAGAACTTGACGAGGCCGGAGAACATCCCGAAGGGAACGACCTCGCAGAACGCCCATACCGGCATGTCGTACCGGTACTTGCGTACGACCGCGCCGACGTAGGGGTCCTTCATCCGACGGTCGAGCTCCGACTCAATGTAGGACCGCTGCTCCTCCGAGCGGCTTTCGTAGTAGTCGCGCATGAGGGCGTAGCCGTCCTCGCCATGGTCCTTGGCGGCGGCGAGCAGGCGCACCTTGGCGAAATGCTCGACGTCGAGGGTCATGGGGAGCAGGACGTCGCGCAGCATGCGGTCGAGGTTGGAGAGGGTCTTGAGGTGCCCGAAGTCCAAGTTGACGTACTGGCCATCGCGCGGGCCGCCGACGTGCTTGGGGAAGAGCTTGCGGTGGGCGTATACGCGGAAGAACTGGCACTTGGTGCGTAGGTGGGAGGCGGCCTCCTCCTCGGAGCAGAGCTCGAAGGCGATACCCTTTGCCTTCATGTGGGCGATCTGCTGCCCGATGGTGAGCCGAGGCTTGGAGTGGCGCTTTGCTTGGAACGATTCGGTCTGGTCTTGAGTGGGGCGCTCTGGCGCCGGCTGGGACTGGGTGATGTTTTGGGTCTGTTCAGTCATGGGCGGCTCCTTGTTGGCTCGGGTGTCCATTCTACCAGCGCGGGGGCGCGCGGCGTCGAACGCGCGGCGAACCGAGTCCATCGCCTCGGCGTGCCGGCACGGGTGGACTCGCGCGAGCGGAGCTCATGGGACCTGTAGAGTGTCGCCGCTATGTGGGTGACTCGGAGGTTGCGCATCTTGGCGCGGCGCGACTTCGTGTTCTTGAGCCCCAAGGCGTTCATGGAGCGCAGCATGTCGTCGGGGGCCTGGAAGACCGCACGGTCGGAAGAGGGCTAGAGGCGCGTCACAGGCCGCCGCTTCTTTCGCGACATCGCGACATGACGCGATGTCGCGATTGCTATCAGTCTGCTCGCTTCCCATTGCTCTTGCTCCAGCTCGTGCTTCGCCCCTCGCCGTTTCGAACGACAAGCCCCTCGGCCTCAAGCGATCTCAGGATGCGGTAAGCCTGGCGACGGGTCTGCCGGACGTGCTACCATGCCCGGTTTTTAGCATGTGTATTGCGCTGATAAACAAGCAGGTAGCGAGAATTTGCGTGCATAAAAATCAGCCCAAAGTAAAACCCACCAAGGACATAGGTTGAGTTTGGTGCGATTTTTGAGTGCCTTCCGTCCACATGCGCTGTATCCCTCGACAAAAGCCCAGTTGAATCCTGCGGCTTTGTCGAAGGGTGCGGCGCATAGGGCGAAAGGGCACTCAAAAATCGCACTAAACTCGTATACATGGTTTTTGGACTGTCCCAGAGAGGAATCAGCACATTGGGACCGTTGCCTTGTACCGGCCGCCGCCATGAGCGGGCTGCCTGTTTGCGATTTTGCGTAATGACGAGGGGATATCCTCTATCTGGCACCGCTCTGTCTGAGTGGTTCGAAGATGATACGTGCCGGAACTTTGCCGGAACCTTCCCGGCCCTCTTCACCGCCGTCCGCCCCCGCAAAGGGGTCGGGGCGATGGAAGGTGAGCCTGGTCCCGAACGAGGCCCTCCCCTCGTGGCCCACTCGGACGCCGGCCCTGTCGCACAGGTCGCGGATCTTCCTGATACCCATGCCAGACGACTCGATGTCGCCGGAGCGGAACAGCGTCGTCGCGAGGAGCTCGTTGCGGGTGGTCGAGTCGCTGCTCACGCCCGCCAAGTGATCGTCGGGGTCTTGCCCGTCGATGAACCAGCTGGGGCTGATGATGTCCACGGCGTCGCTGTAGACATCGACCTGCACGTAGCCGGGACGGTACCAGATCCGGTGGGCGTAGGCGTTCATGAGCGCCTCGCGGATCGCCTCGAAGGGTATCTCGGGGATTTCGTCTTGCGTGCGCTTGCCGGTAACCACGAATCGCCTGCGGATGTTGTTGGCGATGAAGTACTCCGCCTCATCCACCAGGCGAAACAGCGTCCCCGACTTCAGTCGCACGTCGAGAGCCTCGGTCCGCTCGCGCGTCTTGAACACACCCATCTTGAGCTGCACGCCCACCGACGGGCAGAATAGCACGGCGGCGGCGTTGGTGAGCCTACCGCCCGTGAGGAGGTGCAGGCTTGAGAGCGTCCCCTCCACGGAGCGGTGCTCGAAGGAGATGCGCCTCCTCTCGCGCCCGCGCTCGACGAACCTGCGCAGCTCGCCCTCGTCCACGTCCTCCAAGGGCCGCTCCGATGCCTCGCGGTCCCACGGGCTCCTCCGGTAGCGTTCCTCCTGCATGAGCGCGCGCAGCATGGACTGGCTCATCGGCAGGTCTTCGTCCGCGCTCCTGATCCGGTAGCGCCCGTCGCAAGCGTAGGGGCGCTCGTCGCCCGAGAAGGTCGCGCGTATGTAGGACTTCCCGTCCTCGGTCACCAGGTGCTCCACGGTGGGGTACACCCTCGGCTCGATCCGGTTGGTGAACGCTTGCGACACGTCGCGCAGCGTCTTCTCGGACACGTCCTGGCCCACGACCTCGCCGTCGGAGGGACGCACGCCGAAGTACAGCGTGCCCCGTCCGTGCTTGTTCAGGATCGAGGCCGCCGACTCCATGCCCTCGCGCAGCTCCGACGTCGACCGCTTGTGCTCGACGGTCTCGCTCTCCTTGCCGAGGTTTATGGCCGGTTCCCTTCGCTCTCGCTTCCTGCCTGTACATTCTGCCAGCGCCCGCCGTGTGACTGCTGTTTACCTCCCTTCTTGTCGGGGCGGAGGCGCGTGATTGCCGCCGGTGGTGGCGGTTGCGCGCCGCGGACAAGAAGAAGGCTTTCATGGCCGGAAGGGCGTACGGGTACGCGCGGGTTTCCACGCGGGAGCAGAACCTGGACCGGCGGCTCGACGCGCTCGCTGCGTTCAGCGTGGACGGGGTGCTCGCAGGCAAGGCGGGCGGGAGGGACTTCGAGCGGCCGGAGTGGATCCGCCTCATGGGCGCTCTGAAAGAGGGCGACGTGCTTGTGGTGAAGAGCATCGACTGGCTGGGCCGCGGCTACGAGGAGATCAGCGGGCAGTGACGCGCCATCACCAAGGAGGTCCGCGCCGACGTCGTGGTGCTGGACATGCCGTTTCTGGACACCCGGGAGGACAGGGGCGGCGTCACGGGCGCGTTCATATCCGACATCGTGCTGCAGCTGCTCTCCTACGTGGCCCAGGTGGAGCGCGAGTCCATACAACAGCGGCAGGCGGAGGGCATAGCCGCCGCCAGGGCGCGCGGCGTGAGGTTCGGCAGGCCGAGGAAGAGGCGGCCCGGCCTCTACAAAAACACCAGGGAAGCTACCTAGCGGGGCATATCACCAGGTTGATGACCGGATGTTGCATCAAGGTGTTCGTTTCTGACATCGAAAAGGTGCCGTATGTGGAACGGGCGGAGTATGCGGCGGCACGTGAAGCGGAAGGGCGCGAAACCGCAGGTAGTTGGTAGCGCGGGCTCCGTCAAAAAGTACACCTTTT
>NZ_NFJE01000028.1:0-3001 GCF_002159695.1 Collinsella sp. An271
CCCCCGGGGCGCGGATATCAGACGGCAACGAGAAGATATCACGGGCGCGCGGCGGATGCCTTGGCACAGGAAGCCGATGAAGGACGCGGCAAGCTGCGATAATCCGCGGTTAGGGGCACACACCCTTCGACCCGCGGGTCTCCGAATGGGCGAACCCGCCGGAAGAGGTTCCGGCATCCCGGGGGCGAATCCATAGCCCCCGGGAGGACAACCCGGGGAACTGAAACATCTAAGTACCCGGAGGAGGAGAAATCAACTGCGAGATCCCCCGAGTAGCGGCGAGCGGAAGGGGGCCATGGCCAAACCGGCGGGCGCATGCGCGCGGCAGCGTTCGCGCCGCCGGGGTTGTAGGGCCGCGACGCCCGGGGGCTGCCGCCCCCGGCGCGCACCGATCCAGGGGAGCCGAACGGCATGGGACGGCCGGCGGCACAGGGTTACAGCCCCGTAGGCGTACCCTCGGGTCGGGCGCGGACGCGGCGCCTGAGTAGGGCCGGGCACGTGAAACCCGGTCCGAACCTGGGTGGACCACCATCCAAGCCTGAACACTCTCCTGTGACCGATAGCGCACGAGTACCGCGAGGGAAAGGTGAAAAGCACCCCGGGAGGGGAGTGAAACAGTACCTGAAACCGCGCGCCCACGAGCAGTCGGAGCCCCCTCGCGGGGTGACGGCGTGCCTTTTGTAGAATGAGCCAGCGAGTCGCTGGCACGCGGCGAGGTTAAGCTGGGAAGCGAGCCGTAGCGAAAGCGAGTCCGAACAGGGCGACCACAGTCGCGTGCCGCGGACGCGAAGCCGGGTGAGCTATCCCTGGGCAGGCTGAAGCGGGGGTAAGACCCCGTGGAGGGCCGAACGGCAGTACGTTGAAAAGTGCCCCGATGACCTGGGGATAGGGGTGAAAGGCCTATCAAACCCGGAGATATCTCGTTCCCCCCGAAATAGCTTTAGGGCTAGCGTCGGGAGTTCGCCTGCGGAGGTAGAGCACCGGATCGATGAGGGGGCTTCGCCGCCTACCGACTCGAACCGAACTCCGAATGCCGCAGGCCCAGATCCCGGCAGTCAGAGCATGTGGGCTAAGCTGTGTGCTCGAGAGGGAAACAGCCCAGACCGCCCGCCAAGGTCCCCAAATCCGCGCCGAGTGGCAAAGGATGTGCGCTCGCGCAGACAACCAGGAGGTTGGCTTAGAAGCAGCCACCCCTTCAAAGAGTGCGTAACAGCTCACTGGTCGAGTGGGCGCGCGCCGACAATACACGGGGCTAAGCGCGGTACCGAAGCGGCGGGATGAACCTAGTTCATCGGTAGGGGGGCGTCGCGCGCGGGGCGAAGCGGCCGGGGAACCGGGCCGTGGACCGCGCGCGAGCGAGAATGCTGGCATGAGTAGCGAGAGACGAGAGAGTAACTCGTCCGCCGTAAACCCGAGGTTTCCTGGGCGAGGCTAATCCCCCCAGGGTCAGTCGGGGGCTAAGGCGAGGCCGGCAGGCGTAGCCGAAGCGCAGCAGGCAGACATTCCTGCACCGGAGGGGAACCGTCACGACCGACGGGGCGACGGATCGGGGTGGCTCGGCGGGGTTCTGGACGCCCCCGTGATGGAGCGCGGCCCGCGGGACAGGGAAATCCGTCCCGCGCGAGGGCGAGGCTCCGGACGAAGCGAGTCAAGCGAAGCGAGTGAGCCCGAGGTCCCCAGAAAAACCCCTAGGCAGGGGCCCCTCCGCCCGTACCGCAAACCGACACAGGTGGGTGGGTAGAACATACCGAGGCGATCGGGTCAACCATGGTCAAGGAACTCGGCACAATGGCCCCGTAACCTAGGGAGAAGGGGTGCCGGCGCGTACGTGAAGGGGCTTCGCCCCCGGAGCGGAGGCCGGCCGCAGTGAAGAGGCCCAAGCGACTGTTTACCAAAAACACAGGACTCTGCAGAAGCCGCAAGGCGACGTATAGGGTCTGACGCCTGCCCGGTGCCGGAAGGTCACGCGGAGCCGTTAGCGCAAGCGAGGCGGCGAAGCCAAGCCCCGGTAAACGGCGGCCGTAACTATAACGGTCCTAAGGTAGCGAAATTCCTTGTCGGGTAAGTTCCGACCTGCACGAAAGGCGCAACGACTTGGGCGCTGTCTCGACCATGGACCCGGTGAAATTGCACTGGTCGTGAAGATGCGACCTACCCGCGGAAGGACGGAAAGACCCCGTGAACCTTCACTGCAGCTTGGCATTGGCCGCTGGACGCGCGCGTAGAGGATAGGCGGGAGGCTGAGATGCCGGGGCGCCAGCCCCGGCGGAGCCGACCTTGGAATACCGCCCCCGCGCGCCCGGCGTCCTAACCCGGGGCCGTGACCCGGCCCGGGGACCGTGCCAGGTGGGTAGTTTGACTGGGGCGGTCGCCTCCTAAAGGGTAACGGAGGCGCGCGAAGGTCCGCTCGGGACGGTCGGCAACCGTCCTCCAGAGTGCAAGAGCGCAAGCGGGCTTGACTGCGAGACCCACAAGTCGAGCAGGTGCGAAAGCAGGCTCTAGTGATCCGGCGGCCCCGCGTGGGTGGGCCGTCGCTCAACGGATAAAAGGTACTCCGGGGATAACAGGCTGATCTTGCCCAAGAGTCCACATCGACGGCAAGGTTTGGCACCTCGATGTCGGCTCATCGCATCCTGGGGCTGGAGCAGGTCCCAAGGGTACGGCTGTTCGCCGTTTAAAGCGGTACGCGAGCTGGGTTCAGAACGTCGTGAGACAGTTCGGTCCCTATCCTCCGTGGGCGCAGGAGAATCGAGGGAGGCTGCCCCTAGTACGAGAGGACCGGGGTGGACGGACCTCCGGTGAACCGGTTGTCGACCGACGGCATGGCCGGGTAGCCGCGTCCGGCGCGGATAACCGCTGAAGGCATCTAAGCGGGAAGCCGTTCCCGAGATCAGTTCTCCTTTCGGTAAGGGCCCAGGTAGACCACCTGGTTGATAGGCCCCAGGTGCAAGCGCGGCGACGCGCTCAGCCGAGGGGTACTAATCGCCCGAGCTCTTCTCAA
>NZ_NFJE01000029.1:0-2724 GCF_002159695.1 Collinsella sp. An271
TTATATTGCCAGAACCGGGCGGCCCCGGGGGCGGGAATCCGGCGCTCCACATTTCCTCCATGTCCCGCGGGGCGCCGCCACGCGGGCGCGCGCCTCCGGGCGGTCGGCTAACCAGAACCCCAGCGAGCGCTCGGGGGCCCTCATGGATCGCATGTGGCCGCCCTTGCTGAGCCCTAGAACGGTGGGGGGCGCCTACGGCAGTCTGGGACCGACCGCCCTCCCTGTCCGACATGTTGAATCACACTAGGGAGATCGGCGGGCGCGCCCGGGTAGCGCCCGGGAACATACGCTTCCCGCCGCGAGGGCCCGCGCCTCAACGCATCGTCGGGACCGGCTCACGACTCTTTTATGGGCAGTCCGCGGAACGCCCGGAAACGAAGAATCCAAGGGCTCCTCGACCGACTGCCCCGTGCGGGGAGCCGAGATTCGGTGGCGCGCGACGACATGTCCGAACCCGCACGCCGCGCCAAGAGCCTACGGATATCAGCCTGCCTGGCGAGCGGCGGCTGGCGGGCTTCCGCGCGCGCCCGACCGGCCGGAATAAGGAGCAGGCACCGGAAGAGATCTCGGGACCCGCGACGTCACGCCTCTCGGCGATGGCTTGTCATAGTAAACATCCCCCGGCATAGCCGGGGGCTTTAGTATCGCCCCGTAGGGGCTTTTTACCACGGCGGCGGGGCCGCGGCGGGCCGGTGGCCGTTACGTCACGCCGCCGATCGGCGACTCCCCGTCACCTACTCGATCCGGCTGCCGTCCTCCTGGTTCCGGATGCACCTCCTGATCACCGACCCGTTCAGGCCGACGGCGCTCGCGCAGTGGCCCCTGGCCCGCAGAGTCCGGTCCCTGCCCGCGGCCCGTCGCCATTCCGGGTGCCTCTCGTGCAGGATTATCGAGCTCTTGCCCTTCAGCTTCCCGACGACGTCGCCGGCGCTCAGCTTGGGGGCGATCCTCAGGCATATGTGGATGTGGCCGGGGCAGGCGGACCCCTCCCGCCATCTCGACGCCGTCCATGCGCTCCGCAAGCGCCCTCGGTATCTCCCCGACCTCCATTCGCGTCTCCCCGTACAGGACCCTCCTCCTGTACTTCGGTATCCACACGATGCGGCAGGCGCGCCCCCGGCTCGTGTGCGATAAGCTATGCTTGTCCATATGATCCCGTCCTTCCGGACGGCGCAGCCGGCCCGCCGCGCCTCCATCGCAGGGCGGGATCGCCCGTTACGGAAGAACGTCAGGGGCGTAGCCGCTGTTGGCACCACGGGCATAGCCTGTGGATTTCTCACGCTGGGTTAAAAGACTAGGCGGAACCGCCTGCGAGACCCCGCCCGACAAAACCTGAAGGTTTCTCTGCGCGACTCCATTTCGGAGCTTCAGGACCATGTGCCAAATAGAGCCATGGGGAAGACAAAGGGCGAGCGGGCGGCGTCATTGTCGGGAAACGCGTCGGGGACGGCCCGCATCCCGGTCTCGGGTTTCACGATATCGGCCTTGGTGCGCTTCCCGCTCGCACCCTCGGGGACGATCTGCGGGGGAAGGTAGTGCGGCGCAGCGATTTGCTGGAGGCGCGGGCCGCGCATGTTCGCCGAGCCGCGCGGCGGGAGGTTCCCGCGTCGGCAGGGGCGCGCATGACGCTGCCGTTTGCGTCGATCGCAGTGTCTGCGCGAACGAAGCAGTCGATCACGCATGAAAGGCGAGCAGAAGCGCTCCTAAATGCCTTCGATTGACGTAGTTGGAAGCATTCTCCACGCATGCCCCGGTCGCCCCGGCGCTCAGCTCAAATGAACTGGAGTTGATAAAGCAACGGGTTCGGGGTAGACCCACAGGGGCATGTCATCGGGCAAGGCGTACTTCTCGACGGGCGCGCCGCAGCACGCGCCTCGGAGAGCGCTTTGATCTCGCAGGCGCGCCGATTTCGCTGTCTATAGTTGAAGCCGGCAAGATGGCCGGAGAAGACGGACGACCGTCCGCGTCAGGGCGCTCGGCGACCTCGCGGACGATCTTCGCGCTAGCGAAGCGCTCAACGTCGAGCGTCATGGACGGCAGCGTGTTGCGCGGAGCCCGGTCGAGCTAGGCGAGGAGCTTGAGCTGGCCGAGGTTGAGGCTGGCGTACCAGCCCTCGAGCTCGCAGCCGACGCGGCGCTCGAAGAGCGTGCAGTCAGGGAGGCGGTCGGCGGCCTCGTCACCGGTGATAAGGCCGAAGGCCACCCCCTTGCTCTTGAGCTTGGCTATCCGGGTGGGAGCGCCATGACGCGCCCCGTCGCGGTCTCGCTCGCCCCTGAATAGGGCCGTCGGATGATGTCTGGCGAATCTGCCGCGGCCCGCCCCCGTGCTGTAGGGGCCCATTCTACCGGCACTCGCCTGTGATGGCCTTTTGCCCTCCTCCTTAAAGGTGCGAGGGCGCGCTTTCGCCGTAGGAAAGAAGGAGGTTCGATGTGCGCTCTTTTATCGGACAGGGAGTCAGGGGGATCCAGAACCCTGGAGAACCCCTATCTATAAAGCTCCCGAAAGGGGGTGCAGGGAACATGGGACATAGCCCGGCAAGCAAACACGCAAGGGGACTCCGCAGGAAAACCGGGGCTACGCCATCTCCTCCGGCAAGCCAATCACCGAGTGCTGCCGGGAGCTCGGCCCGAACCCGTAGAGGGCCAACGAGATCTAAGGACCCGAGAGGGGACCAGTGCCCCCGTGCGCAAAAAAGGGGAGGGCCCCGCGGGAACATCCCGCGGG